>JBFKUL010000011.1:0-24533 GCA_041635755.1 Burkholderiales bacterium
ATGGTCACCTCGACCCCGAGCCGCCCGAGCGCCGGCATGGCACGCGCGATGAAGCGCTCCGCGCCGCCGAAAGCGTCGTAGCGCTCGCGCACAACCGCAATGCGCAGTTTGCCCTCCCTCTTTTCAGTGTCCATGGATCGAGCGTCCCTTTGCGAGTAGATGTTGCACGGCTTCGAGCACGTCACCGAGACCGCGCAGGTTGATCACCGGCGCACGCAGGCGCCTCTCGGGCAGATCCGCGTCCTGCACCATCCGTAGAAGATACCACCCCGGCGCTTGCTCTAGTCGAGCTGCAGCTCCGCCGTTACGCCGAAAGTACTCCCCGGCAAGGGGTACACCGAGTATCGGTCGGCGGTGAACGCGCTGCGCACGGCGTAGGTGTAGTAACGCTTGTCGAGCAGGTTGTTTACGCTCGCCGAGAGCCGTCCCCATTCGAAGCTGCGCGTCAGCCTCAGGTCGAGCAGTGCAAAGGACGGGATCTTCGCGCCGAGCGTATTCGGCTCGTCGTTGTCCATGAACTGGCTGCTCACTGCGATCAGCGCGCCGGAAAGGCGCGTGCGAGGCGCCATGTCCCACGCAGCGTTCAGATTTAGTTTGTGCTCCGGCACGAGCGGCACACGCCTGCCGGCGACGTCGATATTGGTGCCAAAGAACGCATTGCCGGGGAGTACGCCTTCTCGAAAGCGCGCATTGGTATAGGCGTAGCCGAGACCGAGGCGCAGCGCGTGGCTCGCCTGCCAGCGAGCATCGAGCTCGAGGCCCTCGCGTCGCGAGGGTGGAAGGTTGGTGTTGCCCACACCCGTGCTGAACGGATCGAGATGGATCTCGTCCTCGACGTCCGTGCGGAACAACGCGCCGCGCAATGCAAGCCGGTCCGCCCGCCATTCGGCGCCCGACTCCCTCGTGCGCTGGTGCTGCGGGCGCAGTATCTGGAACTGCGCGGCGAACAAAGCGTCGTTTTCGTAGATCTCGTCGACGTTGACGAACCGAAAGCTGCGTGCGACGCGGGCGAACAGCGTCCAGCGCTCGTCAAGCCGGTGGCGCGCGCCGAGCTCCCAGGCCCGCTGGCGTTGCGTCTCTTGCGCCGGCGGCGCCTGCGTCTCGAAAGTGAAGCCCGGCGCGCCCGTGTCGAGCGTGTCGCGGGCCTCGTAGCGCACGCGCTCCTCGCGCCAGCCCAGCTGCAGCTGCGTCGCGGCCGACACCTCGATCAAGTCGTGAACGTAGAACGCGCGTGTGTCCTGACCGACGCGCACGCGGTTGATCGGCCTGGATACGTTCTGGGGCCGGTCGCTGCGGCTCGAGTCGTAGCGCCATTCATGCCAGTCCGCGCCAAGCGTCAGCCTGTGCCTCCGACCGCCAAGCACGAAAGGAAGGCGCAGCCGCGGCGTGAAGGATTTCAGGTCCAGCGCGTCGGCGCGGTAGATTGGAAAGCCCGACTGATCGAAGTACGATCGCTGGTCCTTGCCGCGCCAATCGAGGCCGAGGGAAAGCTCGGCCTCGCCGACGCGATGCCTGTAGCTCACCCCGGCACGGTTGCCGTCGCGGTCCGCGAAATCGAGCGGTGTCTGCGCGCCTTGCGGGTCGGTGGCGAGTTCGTTCAGACCGATCGAGGGCTGGAGGGTGCGCGCGCCGGGCAATCGCAGGTTCTGCCGGTCGGTGCCGAAGCGTAGGTCCAACGCGTTCTCGCCGATGCCCCAGCGCAGGTTGAGCGCGCTGTTCTGCTGCTCATTGCGGTTGTTGTCGCGGTAACCGTCGGATTGATAACCGTAGAGCGACGCATTAATGCCGAAGAAGTTGTTGGCGGTGCTGCCGTAGAGTTGAGCTTCGCGCGTATCGAAACTCGCCGCGCGGCCGAAGGCCTCGAGGCGCTTGCCCTGCTTGAGCGGCGATCGCGTCACGACGTTGACGACGCCCGCCGAGGCGCCTTCTCCATAGAGCACCGCGCCGCTGCCGCGCAACACTTCGATGCGCTCGATGGACGCAAGCGGAACCGCCGACCATTGCACGCCCGAAAGGTCGACATCGCTGATCCTCCGTCCGTCGAGAAGGATGAGCGTGTTCTGCGGCCCGGTGACGCCGAAACCGCGCAGGTCAATCGAGGTGAGCGCCGCGTTGTTGCCGTAGAGATCACTCATCGAGAGCCCGGTCTGCTCGCGCAGCAGCTCGGGCAGCGTACGCGCGGCGCTCTTGGCGATGTCCTCGGCCGAGAGCACCGTGACGCTTGCCGGCAGGCGACGCACCTCCTCCGGAAAGCGCGTCGCGCTGACCAGCACCACAGCCTCGGAATCGCTTTGCGCCCACAGCGTGTGGCTGGCAAGCAAAAGGATTGCGCCGGCCGCGAAGCCGGCAAGACGAAGGCGCATGATGTCCCCTTCGGCATCCACCCGATGCCGCAACGTTCTCGTTTACCGGGAACGCCGAGAGCCAAGCCCCTTGCGCACAGAACCCGCCAACCCGCGGCGTTCCCGAACCAAAAGGGCGGCAAGGCCGGTCTCCGGACTCGCGAGTCGCGATCCCCGGAGGAAGCATCCTCCGGGGCCGTCGGGCCTCCCGCCTTCCCGCGCGCATCGTGTCGATGCCTCGCAGTGGCCTGCTGGGAGCCCGCACTCGCCTACCGTTGCGGGGGCAGTACAGGGATTGCGGGCTGCGCCCGCGCACCTGTTTCCCGTTTCATCCGCCGCGCTGGAAACGCGCCGCGGACACCTTGCAGCCGATCACGCCAAGGGCCGAGTGCCCGCAGCGCGCCGCTATTATAGGCGCGACATGCGCAGCCTCCTGCTCCTCATGACCGTGCTCAGTCTGACCGTCGGCGCCGCGCCGCCGATCATCGTGCGCGACGACTACTCGCGGGAGGTAAGGCTCGAGGCCCCTGCCGCACGCGTAGTCAGCCTTGCCCCGCACCTGACCGAGCTGCTGTATGCGGCCGGCGCGGGCGGGCACGTGGTCGGTGCGGTGGCGCACAGCGACTTTCCGCCCGAGGCGAACGCGCTGCCAACGGTGGGCAGCAGCACAGGCATCGATCTAGAGGCAATACTCGCGCTGCGCCCGGATCTGATCGTCGCCTGGCCCGATAGCAGCAGCGAGCGCACGCTCGCGCGACTTGCGGCGCTCGGACTCCCCGTGTATCGGTCGGAGCCGCGCGCGCTGGAGGACATCGCGCGCACCCTCGAGCGGCTCGGGCAGCTTACCGGCAGCGCGCAAGCAGCCGCTGTCTCGGCCAGCGCGTTTCGTGCGCGTGTCATAGCGCTCGAGCGGCGCTACGCGGAGCGAGCGCCGGTGCGCGTGTTCTACGAGGTCTGGGACCGCCCGCTGATGACGGTCAACGGCCAGCATGTCATCAGCAAAGTATTGCGCCTGTGCGGCGGCCGCAATGTTTTTGCCGAACTGCCCGTGCTTGCGCCGAGCATCGACCGCGAGGCGGTGCTGCGTGCGAACCCCGAAGTAATCGTCGGGAGCGCGCCGCAAGGGGGCCGGCCCGCGTGGCTCGACGCCTGGAACGCATACCCTGGACTTAGCGCGGCGGCGCGAGGCAACCTCTACGCGATTGCGCCCGAGCTGATTCAGCGCCACACGCCGCGCTTGCTTGATGGCGCCGAGCACCTCTGCGCGATCCTCGACGAGGCGCGCGCCAAGCGGGGCGGTTAGAAGCGCTCCAGGCGCGCACAGTGGCGCTCGACCACCAATCGGTAGAGCCGCTCGCCGATCTGGATGTGGCCAAGCTCGGGCTGATCCAGCCGCAGTCGGCCCTGCGCGTCGCCGCGGGCACGAAAGTCGAAGGCGCCCGCCGCGATCAGGTCCGCGAGCAGACGCTCGAGCTCGGCCTGCGGCAGGCTTTCGCCGGTGCAATCGACCAGTTCGCACCGCTGCCCGCGCGCCGTGCGGCCATCAACCCGGGGTTTGGCGGGGTCTCCACGGGTCATGATGAGACCTTTTCCCGGTCCGGCCGGACTATCCCGTGGAGCCTGTCACACATGATCAGGAACCACATGCAGAACCACCCCTTATTTCTTGACGCAACTTGAAAATTGCAACATAGTCTACGCGTGGAAGCGGAGTTCAGTTCGCTCGAGAACAAGGTCGCGCAGTTCGTCTCGCTTTGCGAGCGCCTGCGCGCCGAGAACACTGCGCTACGCCAGCAGCTCGTCAACGCGCAGACCGACGCCAAGCGCCTGAACGAGAAGATCGAGGGCGCCAAGTCCAAGCTCGAGCACCTGCTCGAGCGCATGCCGGAGTGAGCACCGCCGCCAGGCCGGCCGCAGCGCCCGCCTGCCGACCACCTCTAACAACGAGAACATGGCCGACGGCGCCAAGACCATCGAGGTAAGCATCCTCGGTCGCAGCTATCGCATCGCCTGCGCGGACGGCGAGCGCGAGTCGCTGATGCAGGCGGTTGCCTATATCGACGGCAAGATGAACGAGATCAAGCGTGCTGGCAAGGTCGCCGGCACCGAGCGCATCGCCGTGATGGCGGCGCTCAACATCGCGCACGAGCTGCTCTCGACCAAGCTTGGCGCCGGTTTCGACGTCGGCCAGGCCAAGCGCCGCATTGCCTCGATCGAGGCGAAGCTCGACGCGGCACTCGCTCAGCAGGAAAAGTTGTTCTAGCTTGCAATTGTTGACGCGCAACGCTGCCGCGAATCGAGCCATTTAGATAATCGCGCGGTATTGGCGCACAATGGAGGCTCATTGTCCCCTGCGGTGCGCGACCGGGCTCATATTTTCCGAACCGATAGCTTCCTTGGGTTGCTGATCCACGCGTCGCTGTTGTGATCGTCCCGCCTTTGGGCGCCGGACGAACCTGAAGTGACCGGTAAGCGACCACCCTGTTTGGCAGGGTTCGGGAGCCGAGCCCACCGGCACCTGCGGGGGGCACCCCCCCAGTCGCACTACAATGCAGCCGGCGGCTTGTCACCGCGCCGGCCGCATCAGATTGATGTTCCGCGAACGCCTCTCAACCGCATGCCGTACTGGTCGATGAAGTCCGAGCCTGACGAGTTCTCGATCGACGATGCGCTGGCCGCGCCCGACGCGCTCACGCCTTGGACGGGCGTGCGCAATTACCAGGCCCGAAACTACATGCGCGACGCGATGCGCGTCGGCGATGGCGTGCTGTTCTATCACTCGAGCTGTGCCGAGCCCGGCATTGCGGGACTTGCGGAGGTCGCGCGAGTCGCGTATCCCGACCCGACACAATTCGATCGCGCAAGTCCCTACTTCGATCCGAAAGCGACGCACGCGGCGCCGCGCTGGTTCAACGTCGACGTGCGCGCGCTGAAGAAGACCCGGCTCATTGGCACGCAACGCCTGCGCGCGCATCGCGCGCTCTCTGGCATGCAGGTCCTGAAGCGCGGCAGCCGGCTTTCGATCACTCCAGTGAGCGCAGCCGAGTGGCGCTTCATTACCACCAAGCTGCTCCGCGCATGAGCGTTTTGGAAAACGACACGCTGCTGCGGGCGCTTCTGCGTGAGCCAACAGAGTACGCGCCGATTTGGCTGATGCGCCAAGCAGGTCGCTATCTGCCCGAGTACACGGCGACGCGCTCGCGCGCCGGGAGCTTCCTCGCGCTTGCCAAGACGCCTGCCCTGGCCACCGAAGTGACGCTGCAGCCGCTCGAGCGCTATCCGCTGGACGCGGCGATCCTGTTCTCCGACATCCTTACCGTGCCCGACGCGATGGGCCTCGGCTTGTTCTTCGCGGAGGGCGAGGGCCCGCGCTTCGAGCGCCCGCTGCGCGACGAGGCCGCGGTGCGCGCGCTGCGAGTACCGGACCCGGCGCTCGAGCTCGCCTACGTCCTCGACGCGGTGCGGGAAATCCGGCGCGCGCTCGCAGGGCGCGTGCCGCTGATCGGCTTCTCCGGCAGCCCTTATACGCTCGCCTGCTACATGATCGAGGGCTCCGGCAGCGACGACTGGCGCACGGTCAAGACCATGCTTTACGCGAGGCCGGACCTGTTACATCGCATCCTCGATGCGAACGCTCGGGCCGTTACCGCATACCTCAACGCGCAGATCGAAGCGGGCGCGCAGGCGGTGATGCTGTTCGACACCTGGGGTGGGGCGCTCAGTGCCGCTGCCTACGAGACATTCTCGCTCGCCTATTCGCGCAAGGTGCTAGGCGAGCTCGCCAAGATGCGTGAGGGCCGCCGCGTGCCGAGCATCCTGTTCACCAAAGGCGGCGGGCAATGGCTCGAACCGATGGCGGCGGGCGGCTGCGATGCGCTGGGACTCGACTGGACGGTGGATGCGACAGAAGCCCGGCGTCGCGTAGGCGCGCGCGTTGCACTTCAGGGCAACCTTGATCCGGCCGCGTTGTTTGCTCCGGAGGCGCAGGTACGCGCCGAGGCGCGGCGTGTGCTTGATGCATTCGGTCCGGCACCTGGCCACGTGTTCAATCTTGGCCACGGAATTTCCCAGCACACGCCGCCCGATTCGGTCGCAGTGCTGGTAGATGAAGTACACACTTACAGCCGAAAGCAGAGACAACGGGCCCACTGATTCACGCTTCGTGTGGCCCGCCGAGCCCCGCGCGGGCACGGGAAAATTCGCGCAGACCGCTTGACTTATGCACAAAACCGCGTTCTCGCCACTCAAAACCGCCGTCAACCATAGTGCACTGGGAAGATCCTCATAACCTATTGTTATTAAACACAAAAACTAGGTGGAAACTGGCCCGTCTCTGAGGAGATCTCCTTGCGGGCTCGGCAGTTACAAATCCTTTACCGCTTTACTCACAAACTTATCCACAGCGATTTCGGTGAAGAAGTTTGCCGTTTCCACGCAAGCAGTACGCACGCAGTTCGAAGGCTTGAAGTCAGCTTCGCTGGTTAATCCTTTGCGGCCACAGGAGTTTTCGATGACGTTACGCTGCCTTTCGGAGTGGCGATGAAGGTGGTGCGCGTCGCACTCGACGTACCGATCGCGACGCTGTTCGACTACCTGCTGCCGGATGCGCTCGACGCGCCGCCAGGTTCGCGGGTCGTGGTTCCGTTTGGTGCGCGACAACGCGTCGGCGTTGTCGTCGAGGCCGCGGCGCGGAGCGCCATCCCCAATGCCAGGCTCAAACCGGTCGCGGCGGTGCGCGACGATGCGCCGCTCCTGTCGGCAGATTGGCTGGAGTTGATGCGTTTTCTCGCCGGGTATTACCAGCGCCCGCTTGGCGAGACCGTGATTGGCGCACTGCCGCCGCGCCTGCGCATGCTCAAGGCGCTGCCGCGCGAGCCGGAGCGCCACTTCCGGCGCTCCGCATCGGCACCCGAGCCGCGTACGCTGCGTGCCGGGCGCAAGCGCGCGCTGCTGGAAGCGCTCGGCGACGAGGTGATCTCGGAGGCGAGCTTGCTTTCCTCGCAAGCGCATAGCGCAGCGCGAAGCGCCCTGCGAGCGCTGCTGCGCGAGGGTTGGATCCAGAGCGCGGCGCCCGTTTCGGGTTCGCGCTTCGACTCGATCCATGAGCTCACCGCAGCGCAACGCGAGAACCAGTCACGAATCGCCGCCGCATTCGGCCGCTTCCAGCCATTCCTGCTGCATGGTGTGACGGGCAGCGGCAAGACCGAGGTCTACCTCAGCCTGATCGCGCAGGTGCTCGAGCGCGGCGCGCAGGCGCTCGTGCTGGTGCCCGAGATTAGCCTCACGCCCCAGCTCGAGGCGCGGTTTCGCGCCGCGTTTCCCGAAACGCGCATCGCGGTACTGCACAGCGGCCTCGAGGATGCGGCGCGCACCTCCGCGTGGCTCGCCGGCGCGCGCGGCGAGGCCGCTATCGTCATCGGAACGCGTCTCGCCGTGCTCACGCCCTTGCCGCGGCTCGCGCTGGTAGTCGTGGACGAGGAGCACGACAGCTCGTTCAAGCAGCAGGAGGGGCTGCGCTACTCTGGGCGCGACGCGGCCGTGGTGCGCGCCAAGCTCTCCGACTGTCCCGTGCTGCTCGGCACCGCGACGCCTTCGCTTGAGACCTGGTTCAACTGCCGCGAGGGGCGCTACAAGCTGCTCGAGCTGCCGCAACGCGCCTCCCCGGGCGCACGCCTGCCACAAGTGCGCACGATCGACCTGCGGCGTGAGAGCGCCGAGCAGGGCCTTGCGCCGAGCCTGGTGGCGGCGATCGAGCAGCGGCTGGCGCGCGGCGAGCAGAGCCTGGTGTTCATCAACCGCCGAGGCTACGCGCCGGTGCTCGCCTGCCAGGCCTGCGACTGGGCCGCGGGCTGTGAGCGTTGCAGCGCGCGCATGGTACTGCACGCCGCGGACCGACGCCTGCGCTGCCACCACTGCGGCGCCGAGACCGCGGTGCCGCGCGAATGCCCCACCTGCGGCAACGTCGATCTGCGGCCGATCGGGCGCGGCACGCAGCGCGTCGAGGAGACACTCGCCGCGCGCTTTCCGCGCGCGCGCCTAGTGCGCGTCGATCGCGACAGCGCGCGCCGGCGCAACGAGCTCTCGCAAGCGCTCGAAGGCATCCGACGCGGCGAGGCCGACCTGCTGGTGGGCACGCAGCTGCTGGCGAAAGGGCACGACTTTCCGGCGCTCACCCTGGTGGGCGTTCTCAACGCGGACAGTGCGCTGGTATCGACCGATTATCGGGCCGGCGAGCGGCTCTTCGCCATCCTGGCGCAGGTCGCCGGGCGCGCAGGACGCCGCGAGCTGCCCGGCGAAGTCCTGGTGCAGACGCGCTATCCCGAGCACCCGCTTTTTGCGGCGCTCGCGCGTCACGACTACGTCGGCTTCGCCGAATCGCAGCTCGCCGAGCGCGAGGCGGCGGGCTTTCCGCCGTTCGTGTCCGAAGCGGCGCTGCGCGCTGAAGCCAAGTCACTGGATGTCGCGCTCGATTTCCTGCGGCGCGCGGCGCGCCTGGTGTCGCCGCCCGAGTCGGTGCGCCTTTTCGATCCCGTGGCGCACGTGATCCATCGTCGTGCCGGCTACGAGCGAGCGCAACTGCTGGTGCAGTCGGACTCGCGCCCGGCGCTGCAGGCGTTCCTTGCCGCATGGAACGAGCAACTTTTCGCCACCGCACCGAAATCGGTGCGCTGGCATCTGGACGTCGACCCGATCGAGTTCGATTGAACCCGGGGTCGGAGGTTATAATCCGCGCCTTTTTCTCATGGCCGATCCCAAGGACATTCTGCGCGGAATCCTCGAAGAGGGCGTGAGAGCGATCGCGCCCGCTTCGGGCGCAGTCGAGGTCCGCATCGAGCGGCCACGCGACTCCACGCACGGCGATTTCGCGTGCAACGTGGCGCTGCAACTGGCGCGAGCGCTCAAGCGAAAGCCTCGTGATATCGCAGAAGAGATTCAGCGCGCCACTGCGAAGCGCGTGGCCGAAAGCGGCCTGTTCGACACCCTCGAGATTGCGGGCGCCGGGTTCCTGAACGCGCGGCTATCGGCTGGGGCGAAGCACCAGGTCATCCACCGCGTGCTCCGCGAGGGCCCCGATTTCGGGCGCGAGCGCCCGGCCAAGCGCGAGCGCGTACAAGTGGAATTCGTTTCGGCCAACCCCACCGGCCCGCTGCACGTCGGCCACGGACGCGGCGCGGCCTATGGCGCGAGCCTTGCCAATCTGCTCGAGTTCGCCGGCCACGACGTCCAGCGTGAGTTCTACATCAACGACGCCGGACGCCAGATGGATATCCTGGCGCTGTCGGTATGGCTGCGCTACCTGGAGGCGCGCGGCGAAAGCGTGGCTTTCCCCGCCGATGGCTATCGCGGCGAGTACGTAAGGGAAATCGGTGCATCGCTTGCGCGCGCCGAAGACGGCCGCTTCGCGCGCGGCACCGCATCATTGCCGCACCCCGGGCCTGACGAGGACCCGGACGCTGCGCTGGACCGTTTGATCGCCACGGCGAAGCAGCTGCTCGGCGCCGACTGGAGAGGCGTGCACGGCTTCGCGCTGCAAGCCATGCTAGCAGATCAGAAGGACGATCTGGCGCGTTTCGGGGTCACCTTCGATCGCTGGCTTTCCGAGCAATCACTGTACGACTCGGGTAGCGTGGCGGGCACCGTCGAGAAGCTCAACCAGCGCGGGCAGCTCTACGAGAAGGCGGGCGCACTGTGGTTTCGCTCGACCGCCTACGGCGACGAGAAGGACCGCGTGGTGCGCCGCGAAAACGGGCAGTTCACCTACTTCGCCTCCGACATCGCCTACCATGCGGACAAATTCGAGCGCGGCTTCGATCGGCTGGTGGACGTCTGGGGCGCCGATCATCACGGCTATATCGCGCGCGTCAGGGGCGCGCTTGAAGCGCTCGGGTTGCCCGCCGAGCGGCTCGTCATCGCGCTGGTGCAGTTTGCGGTGCTGTACCGTGGCACCGAAAAGCTGGCGATGGGCAAGCGCTCGGGTGAATTCGTGACGCTGCGTCAATTGCGCGACGAGGTGGGCAACGATGCGGCGCGCTTCTTTTACGTGCTTCGCAAGTCCGATCAGCACCTCGATTTCGATCTCGATCTGGCGAAGAGCGCGTCGAACGAAAACCCGGTGTACTACGTGCAGTACGCGCATGCACGCGTGTGCAGCGTGTACGCGCAATGGGACGGCGACCCGGCGAGCGTCCAAGACGCGCCTCTCCTGCCCCTGGTGCACGAGCGCGAGCTCGCGCTCATGCAGCGCCTGGCCGAGTTTCCCGAAGCGCTACAGGGCGCTGCGCGCGATCTCGCGCCGCATTCGATCGCCTTTTACCTGCGTGAACTCGCGGCCGAGTTCCACAGCTACTATAATGCCGAGCGCATCCTCGTCGAGGACGCGGCCCTGTGCAGGGCGCGGCTGGCGTTGTGCTCCGCGGTGAAACAGGTGCTTGCCAACGGACTCGCGTTGCTCGGCGTCAGCGCGCCGGAGAAAATGTAATGGGCAGAGCAGGCGGATACCAAAAATCCACGCGCAGGAAATCCGGCGGCGGTTTCCTGCTCGGCGTGTTCATCGGTCTGCTGATCGGGCTAGGCCTTGCGCTCGGGGTGGCGTTCTACCTCAACAAGACACCGTTGCCGTTCTCGAGCAAGGCTCCGGTGCAGGCCAAGGACGGCGTTTCAGGCATCGCGAAGCCACCTGCGATTGCCGGAATGCCGAACACGCCCGGAAGCCCGGGCACGGCGCCCGACAAGCCGAAGTTCGACTTCTACAAGATCCTGCCGGGTGGCGAAGAAACGGTGTCCGAGAAGGAGCTCAAGGAGCGCTTGCGCCTCGCCAAGAGTAAACCGGAGGCCGGCAAGGGCGTTTACTTCGTTCAGGTGGGCTCGTTCCAGAATCCGGCGGATGCCGACAACCAAAAGGCGAGGCTCGCGATACTCGGCTTCGAGTCGAGTGTCGAGCCTGCCGCGCTGCCGGACAAGGGAACCTGGTACCGCGTGCGCATCGGCCCCTACACCGGCTTGGAGGAAATCAACCGCGTGCGGCAGGCGCTTGCGCAGAACGGAATCGATGCCAGCATGGTCAAACTGAAAGATCCTTCCGAAGCAAAGGCAAACTGAGATGAACAAGCGTCGCCGCAACCTCATGATCGGACTCGGTATGGCGCCGCTCGGCGTGCTCGGATTCGCTCCGGGCACGACGCTCGCACAGCCCCAACCTCAGCCCGGAGCGAACTTCAGCGAGCTCAATCCCACGCTGCCGGTCGAGTCGAAGGGCAAGGTCGAAGTCCTCGAGTTCTTCTGGTACGGGTGCCCACACTGCTACGCGCTCGAGCCGCTGCTCGAGGATTGGGTCAAGCGCCTACCTGCCGACGCGGAATTTCGGCGCGTGCCCGCCGTTTTGTCGCAGAACTGGATCTCGCACGCGCAGGTGTATTACGCCTTCGAGGCGCTCGGGGTGACCGACAGGCTGCATCGGCCGTTTTTCGACGCGGTGCATCGTGAGCGTCTGCAAGTCGACAATCAGCAGGCGTTCGAGGGTTGGTTGCAGCGACAAAACGTCGACCCAAAGAAATTCAACGATGCAGCGCGATCCTTCGGCGTACAGAGCCTGGTCAAGCGCGCCGCACGCGTCACCGCCGCCTATCGCATCGACGGCGTCCCCGCGCTAGCAGTGCACGGCCGCTTTACCGTGAGCGCCAGCCAGGCGCCCAGTCGTGAGGGCATGCTCGAGATTGCCGATTACCTGATCGGCGTGTCGCGCAAGAGCCTCGCCTCAACGAAATAGGCGTTGCCCTAGGGCTGTCCTTGCGCGTCGTCATCACCGGCGCGTCCTCCGGCCTTGGCGAGGCGCTCGCACGATGCTACGCGCGAGCAGATTCCACGCTCGGGCTGATTGCGCGTAGACAGGGGGCGCTCGAGGCGCTCGCCGCCAAGCTCCCGGGTCACTGCGCGACCTATCCGCTCGACGTGTCCGACGTCGCTGCGCTCGAGCGGGCAGCAATGGATTTTGTCGACCGCTTCGGCCCGCCGGATTTGGTGATCGCGAATGCCGGCGTGTCGGTCGGCACCCACGGCGACGAGCTCCCGGAGGTGGCCAAGCTGCGCCGCGTGCTGGATGTGAATACTGCGGGGCTCGCCGCGACGCTCGCGGTATTTGCCCCCTCGATGCGCGCAGCCGGACGCGGTACGCTGGTCGGTGTGGCCAGCGTGGCGGGTTTTCGCGGCCTGCCGGGCGCTGGCGCCTACAGTGCCTCCAAGGCGGCCGCCATTACGTGGCTCGAGTCGCTGCGCAGCGAGCTGCGCGGCAGCGGCCTACATGTCGTGACGATTTGTCCTGGCTACGTCGATACGCCGATGACGCAGGTCAATCGCTACCCTATGCCGTTCCTGCTGTCCGCAGAGGAGGCCGCGAGGCGAACCGCGCGCGCCATTGCGGCGCGCCGCCGCCTGGCGGTGATTCCCTGGCAGATGTCGATGATTTCTCTGCTGCTTCGCGCGCTGCCGGGGTGGCTCTACGACCGCCTCGCCGCGCGCGCGCCGCGCAAGCCGCGCGATATTCAGCTCTGAGTCGAAGCGCTACGCGGCCGCGGCAGGTTTCTTGGACAGCCGTTGCATGGCATAGCTGCCAGGGGCGTCCTCGATCGCCTTGATTGCGCCCTCGCCCGGTACACGGGCGGGCACCCTCGCATCACCCGCGTTTTGCGCATCGATCCACGCCTGCCAATCCTCCCACCACGAGCCCGGACGCTGCGTCGCTCCCGCGAACCAGTCGTCGGGCGATTCCGGACGCTCGTCGTTGGTCCAATAGTGATACTTCTTGCCCGCGGGCGGATTGACGATGCCGGCAATGTGCCCGGACCCCCCAAGCACGAAACGCACCGGTCCGCCGAGGTAGCGCGAACCCTTGTAGGTGGTCTTCCACGGCGCGATGTGGTCCTCGGCCGTCGAGATGAAGTACGCTGGCAGCTTGACGTTGGAGAGGTCGATCGGCACGCCATCGAGCTCGACTGCGCCCGGCACGCCGAGCAAATTCTTGATGTACATGTTGCGCAGGTAGAAGCTGTGCATGCGCGCCGGCATGCGCGTCGAATCCGAGTTCCAGTACAGCAGATCGAACGGGAACGGATCTTTGCCAAGCAGGTAGTTGTTGATCACGAACGACCAGACCAGGTCGTTCGCGCGCAGCAAGTTGAAGGTCGAGGCCATTTCCGAGCCCTCGAGGTAGCCGCGCTCGTTCATCTTCTTCTCGAGGCTCGCCACCTGGCCCTCGTCGATAAACACCCCCAGCTCCCCCGGCTGCGAGAAGTCGAGCAGGCTGACGAAGAACGTCGCGCACCCGACGCGGTCCTGCCCCTTCGCGGCGAGGTAGGCAAGCGTGCAGCCGAGCAGCGTGCCGCCCAGGCAATAGCCGATGAAGTTGACCTTGCTTTCCCCGGTGATCTTTTCGATGGCCTCCAGGGCGGCAAGCGGTCCCTCGCGCATGTAATCTTCGAACCCCTTCTCTGCGAGGCGCCGGTCAGGATTGACCCAGGACAGCACGAACACGGTGTGCCCCTGGTCCACGGCCCACTTGATGAACGAGTTCTTCTCCCTCAGATCGAGGATGTAATACTTGTTGATCCAGGGCGGGATGATCACCAGCGGACGCCGGTAAACCTGCTGCGTCGCGGGCTGGTACTGGATGAGCTGCATCAACTCGGTCTGGTACACGATCTTGCCGGGGGTGGTCGCGACGTTCTTGCCGAGCTGGAATGCCTGTTCGTCGGTCATGCTGATGCGCAACTGCCCTTCGCCCTTCTCGATGTCCGCCAGCAGGTTGTTGAGCCCCCGAAGCAGGTTCTCGCCGCCGGACTCGAGCGTCTCGCGCAGCACCTGCGGATTGGTCACCACGAAGTTCGAGGGTGCGAGCGCATCGACGTACTGGCGTGTGAAGAACGCGACCTTCTTCTGCGACTCCTCGGGCAGGCCCTCCACGTCCGAGACCGCGTGCTGGATGTGGCGCGCGGCGATCAGGTAAGACTGCTTGATGTAGTCGTAGAGGAAGTTGCTCGACCAGTCCTCGTGCTTGAAGCGCGAATCCCCTTTTGACGGCTCGGCCACCGCCGCGCCGCCAAGCCCGAGCATCTTCATCCAGCTCGCCTGCCAAAGGCGCGAGTAATCGAGCCACATGTTCATCGACATCGATGCCATCGCGGCCGGGTCCATCAGCATGCGTGAATACAGGTCCATGAAGGCCTTGGCGATGCCGAGCTCGTCGGTGACCGCCGCGGAAACGCTGGCAGACAGGTTCTTGTGCGCAAACTCGCCGAGGATCTTGGCCGAGCGTTCGGCCACCTCGTGGCACACCTTGGCGAGCTGCTCTGGCTTTTCGGCTTCGGGTTGGGTCTGCATCTCAACGCCTCCTGGACCTCTCGAATCGCACGCGCGGGGGTCGCCTTATGCGATGGCGCGCAGGGGCTGGGCGGCGCGCGCGAAACGCGCTACGCCGTCGGCACCCATGTGCCGCTCGAGGCGGCCGGCATAGCGCAGGTAATGCAGATGCGCGATGGTCTCGCCCAACGCGAAGAACAGCTGATGCACGTCGAGCTTGCGCTTGAACAGCACCTCGACCAGATCGTTGGCTGAGCGCGGCCCTTCGTTGCACGCCGCCTCGAGCTCGCCGAGCCGGTCGCGGTGGTGCGCCTCGAGCTCGGCAACGCGCGCATGCGCGCCGCGAAACGGCAGTCCGTGCGAGGGCAGCACCAGCGTGTCACTGGGCAGCAGTCGGTAGCGTTCGATCGAGTCGAGAAACAGTTTTAGCGGATTGCCGAGCGGATCGACCGCCCAGACGCTGACGTTGGTCGAGATCCGCGGCAGCAGCATGTCGCCCGAGATCAGCACTTTGTTCTGCTCGCAGTAAAGCGATGCGTGCTCGGGCGCGTGGCCGTAGCCGGTCATGGCGCGCCAACGCTGCGATCCCAGGGCGATGCGCTCGCCGTCCATGTAGCGGCGGAAGCTCAGCGGGAAGTCGGGCACGTGGCGCACATAAACATTGCCGCGCGTGGCCATTGCTTTCTGGCGGACCTCATCGAGCCCGTTGGCGCGAAACAGCCCGAGGGTGGCCTGTTGAGTATAGCCAGCGATGCCGTTGCGCACCGCGTGCGCGGTGAGGTACTCCGCCTGCGTCATCCACAGCTCGGCGCCAAGTCGCTCGCAGAGCCAGGCGGCATTCCCGGCGTGGTCCGGATGAAAGTGCGTGACGATGACGCGCCGCACCGGGCGCGCGCGCAGCGTAGCGGCGAAATGCCGCTCCCAAAGGCCGCGGGTCACCTCGTCAGCGATACCGCAATCGACGATTGTCCAACCCGCATCGGTTCCTGCTCCGTCCTCGAGCAGCCACAAGTTGATGTGCTCGAGCTGGAACGGCAGCGGCATGCGCAGCCAGTGCACGCCTGGCGCAACCTCGAGCGTGGTGCCGGGCGCAGGTGGATCGCGGAAAGGGTATTCGAGCGGGGCGGTTTCTGACACGTTGGGCTAGAATCGGCGCTCGCGCGCGTCTTTTCGGCGCGCGTTTGCGCCGGTTAGGGATTATCGCCGCAACGCAACATCCGGGCAACCCGCCATGCCGAACGACCCATGAGCAGCGACGCGACCGGCGACAGGGAGCGTACCGAATTCACCATCGGCGAGCTGGCGCGCGAGTACGACGTCACGCCGCGCGCGATCCGCTTCTACGAAGATCAGGGCTTGCTTGCGCCGCGGCGAGAGGGCCAGCGACGCATCTACACGGTGCGCGACCGCACCCGGCTCAAGCTCACGCTCCGCGGCAAGCGCCTCGGCCTGACACTGTCGGAGATCCGCGAGCTGATCGACATGTACGAACCGGGCCGCGACGAGCGCCCGCAGCTCGAGCGCTTTCTCGCCGTGCTCGCGAGCCACAGGGCGAGCCTGGAGCAACAACGCGCGGATATCGAGGCCCAGCTCTCGGAGCTCGGCGCGTTCGAGAAGCGCGTACGCAAGCGCCTGGCGGAGCGGCCGGCACGCCGCCGCGCGCGCGGCCGGAGTTGACGTTAACGTAAACGTCAATTAGGCTGTCCGGCCCGACTGCGAACGACCGTATGCGCCCTCCGGCATCCGCCTTGCGCTCGCGCTTCCAACCCGCCGATCCAGAGTTCGATGTCCGATGTCGCGCCAGCTTCGGCCGGCAGAAGGCGATGGCGCTGATCGGCGCGCGCATCGTCGCGATCGAACCGGGAATGTGCGAGATCGAGCTCGCCTACCGGGACGAGCTCACGCAGCAGAAGGGCTTCGTGCACGGCGGCATCATCGGCATGATCGCGGACACGGCCTGCGGCTACGCCGCCTATAGCCTGATGCCCGCGAACAGCTCACTCGTCACGGTCGAGTACAAGATCAACATCCTCGCCCCCGGGCGTGGCGAACGGCTGCTGGCGCGCGGCGAGGTGCTCCGGCCCGGGCGCACCCTTTCGGTCACCCGCGCTGAGGTGTACGCTGAGGCGGGCGGTGAGCGCCAGCTGTGCGCGGCGATGCAGCAGACGCTGATGATGCTGCCCGATACGCCAGACACTCCCGCATAGGCCTTCCATGGAACTGCCCTTCCTGCGCTTCGATCACGGCGAGACCCTCGACATGCTGCGTGCCAGTGTGCGCGATTTCACCGCCAAGGAGATTGCGCCGCGTGCCGCGAGCATCGACGAGAAAAACGAGTTCCCCGCCGACCTGTGGAAGAAGCTCGGTGCGCTCGGTCTGCTCGGCATCACCGTCGAGGAGGATTACGGCGGCACCGCCATGGGCTACCTCGCGCACATCATCGCGATGGAGGAGATCAGTCGCGCGTCTGCCTCGGTCGGCCTGTCCTACGGCGCGCACTCCAACCTGTGCGTCAACCAGATCCGCAGGAATGGCAGCGAGGCGCAGAAAAAGAAGCATCTGCCGAAGCTCGTCTCGGGGGAGCATGTCGGCGCGCTCGCCATGAGCGAGCCCGGCGCGGGCTCCGACGTGGTCGGCATGCGACTGCGCGCCGAACTGCGCGGGGACCGGTACGTGCTCAACGGCAACAAGATGTGGATCACCAATGGCCCGGATGCCGACGTGCTGGTGGTCTACGCCAAGACCGACGCCAACGCCGGCCCGCGCGGCATCACCGCGTTCCTGATCGAGAGGGGCATGAAAGGCTTTTCCACCGCGCAGAAACTCGACAAGCTCGGCATGCGCGGCTCAAACACCTGCGAGCTCGTATTCCGCGATTGCGAGGTGTCGGCGGCAAACGTACTGGGCAAGGAGGGTGGCGGTGCAAACGTGCTGATGAGCGGGCTCGACTACGAGCGCGCGGTGCTCGCGGGCGGCCCCCTCGGTATCATGGGTGCATGTCTGGACGTCGTCATTCCCTATGTGCACGAGCGCAAGCAGTTCGGCCAGCCGATCGGGGAATTTCAGCTCATGCAGGGCAAGCTTGCCGACATGTACGCCACCTACTCGGCGTGCCGGGCCTACGTCTATGCGGTGGGACAAGCGCTCGATCGTGGCGAGACGACCCGCAAGGATGCTGCGGGGGCGATCCTGTACGCGTCGGAGAAAGCCACCTGGATGGCGGGCGAGGCGATCCAGGCGCTGGGCGGCATGGGCTACATCAATGAAACGCCGACCGGGCGGCTATGGCGCGACGCCAAGCTCTATGAGATCGGCGCCGGCACCTCTGAGATCCGCCGCTGGCTGATCGGGCGCGAATTGTTCTCGGAGACGGCGTGAGCAAAGGCGGCTCCATCTCGGGCTATTCGCCCGGCGCCCTGGGCTGGGTCATCGGCGAACACGGCCGCTATTACGCGCGCGAGTGGCACCTGCCGGCGAGCTTCGAGTGTCTGGTGGCGAGCGAGCTGTCGGCCTTCTTCGCCCGCCTCGACGCACGCCGTGACGGCTTCTGGGTGGCGCGCGAGGGCGCTGCGCTCGCCGGTTCAATATCGATCGACGGCAGCAGCGAGCCATCGTGGGCGCGCCTGCGCTTCTTCATTCTTTCGGACGCGCATCGCGGCAGAGGCCTGGGCAAGGCGCTGATGCGCGCCGCAATCGACTTCTGCCGCCGAGTCGGTCATCCGAAAATCTACCTGACCACCTTCGAGGGCTTGCACGCAGCGCGCCACCTGTACGAGACGTTCGGGTTTCGCCTGATCTCCGAGCGCGAAGACGCAACGTGGGGTCGGCCGATGATTGAACAGCGCTTTGAACAGCAGCTGCACTGAACGGGCAAAGCATGGCACACAAACTTCACACCCCGATCTGTGAGCTCCTCGGCAGCGAGCTGCCGATCATTCAGGCGCCGATGGCGGGCGGCGCAACCACGCCCGAGCTCGTGGCGGCCGTTTCGGGTGCCGGGGCGCTCGGCTCCTTCGGCTTCGCTTATACCCAGCCCGAGGACATGCGGCGCGCGGCCGCCGCCGTGCGCGCCAAGACGAAACGCGCGTTCGGCATCAATCTGCTCGTTGCGCCGCAGCCCGGAGAGATTGCAGCTGCCTCCCAGCGCGACGCGCTTGCCGCGGTTGCGCCTTATTTCGCCGAACTGGGCCTGCCGGCGCCCGAGCCGTTGCGCGGGCCCTTTGCACCGGACCTGCAGGCGCAGCTCGACGCGGTCGAGGAGATCCGTCCGGCGGTGTTCACGGCGCACATCGGCGAGCTACCCCCCGAACGACTCAAGGCGCTGCACGCGTTCGGCATCAAGGTCGGTGGCTGCGCCACGTGCGTCGAGGAAGCCAAGCGACTCGAGACGCTTGGTTTCGATTTCGTCATTGCGCAGGGCGTCGAGGCGGGCGGGCACCGCGGAACGTTTCTGCGAAATCCCTACGAGACGCTCACCGGAACGCTCGCGCTGACGCGACTCATCGTGCGCGCGGTGCGCGTGCCGGTGGTCGCCACCGGCGGGATCATGGACGGCGCAGGCATCGCCGCGGTGCTCGCGCTCGGTGCGCAGGCCGCGCAGCTCGGCACGGCGTTCGTCCCCTGCAAGGAAAGCGGCTCGCCGCCGCCGCACAAGGAGGCGATCCTCGGCTCGCGAGAGGACAGCTCGCTGCTCACCGAGAAGTTCTCGGGCCGCATTGCGCGCGCGGTCGGCAACCGCTTTCTGCGTGAAATGAACGGCCGGGACGCGCCGCAGCTTGCCTTTCCGGCGCAGAATAGCCTTACTGCGCCGCTGCGCCAGGCCGCGGTCAAGGCGGGAAAAGGCGGCGAGTTCTTCTCCGCCTACGCAGGACAGGCAGCGCCGCTGGCGCGCGCGCTTCCCGCCGCGCAGCTGGTCGAGCGGCTCGCGGCCGAGACCCGTGAAACGCTCGGTCGCCTCGCCGCGCTCGTTAACTGAATCGAAAGGTACCCCTCATGCTAGATGACCCGATCGTTATCGTTTCCGCCGCCCGCACCCCGATGGGCGGCTTTCAGGGCGAGCTCAGAAGCTTCGCCGCGCCCGAACTCGGCGCCGCCGCAATCCGCGCCGCCGTCGAGCGCGCCGGCGTCAAGCCCGAGGAGGTGCAGGAAGTCATCATGGGCTGCGTGCTGCCGGCGGGCCAGGGTCAGGCGCCGGCGCGCCAGGCGAGCCTCGGCGCCGGGCTGCCGCTCGGCGCGGGCTGCACCACCGTGAACAAGATGTGCGGCTCCGGCATGAAGGCGGCGATGCTCGCCCACGACCTGCTCGCTGCGGGCAGCATGGACGTGGTCATCGCCGGCGGCATGGAGTCGATGACCAACGCGCCCTACCTGCTGCCCAAGGCGCGCGGCGGCTACCGCATGGGGCACCAGCAGGTGCTCGATCACATGTTCTACGATGGACTCGAGGACGCCTACGACAAAGGCCGCCTGATGGGCACCTTCGCCGAGGACTGCGCGCAGAAGTACGCTTTCACGCGCGAAGCGCAGGACCAGTTCGCGATCGCCTCGCTCGAGCGCGCGCAGCAGGCGAACAAGGAAGGCTGGTTCGCGTGGGAGACCACGCCGCTCGCGATCAAGGCCGGCAAGGAGGAGAAATTCGTCGAGACGGACGAGCAGCCCTTCAAGGCAAACTTCGACAAGATTCCGACGCTGCGGCCCGCGTTCCGCAAGGACGGCACCGTCACCGCGGCAAACTCGAGCTCGATCTCCGACGGCGCCGCAGCGCTGGTGATGATGCGCCGCTCGAGCGCGGAGAGGCGCGGCCTCGAGCCGCTCGCGGTACTGGTCGGCCATACCACGCATGCCCAGGAACCGGGCTGGTTCACGACCGCGCCGGTCGGCGCCATGCGCAAGCTCTTTGAGCGCACCGGCTGGAACGCCAAGGGCGTCGACCTTTATGAGATCAACGAAGCCTTCGCGGTAGTCACGATGGCGGCGATGAAGGAGCACGGCCTGCCGCACGAGAAGGTGAACGTGCACGGCGGCGCATGCGCGCTCGGCCACCCGATCGGCGCTTCGGGCGCGCGGCTCATCGTCACGCTGATTGGCGCGCTCAAGAAGTACCGCGGCAAGCGCGGCGTCGCAAGCCTGTGCATCGGCGGCGGCGAGGCGACTGCGGTCGCCATCGAAATGCTCGTTTGAGCGCAGCACGGGCATGAGGCTCGCTGCGACGAAACAACAGCTGCAGACACTGCTCGACCGCTCGCGCTTCCTGAAGAGCTACGCCTTTCGCGTCGTTTCGCTCGATGTGGGCGCCTGCACCATTGAGTTGCCGTTCCGGCGCCTGCACGAGCGGCCCGGAGGTATCGTCAACGGCCCGGCGCTCATGGCGAGCGCCGACTGCGCCATGTGGATGGCCATCAAGTCGGTGATCGGCATCGAGCACGATGCGCTGACCAGCGAGTTGAACACTGCGTTTTTGCAGGCGGCGAAGCGCGAGCCGGTGCGCTGCACGGCGAAGATCCTGAAGCTCGGCAAACGCAGCATTTATGGCGTGGCTGAATGCCACAGCCGCGGCGGCAGGCTCTTCAGCCACCATACGTGCACCTACGTGCGCGTGCCGGGCGCCTAGGATGTCGCGCGCCGAGCAGCACGAGATGATCCGCGAAAGCGTGCGGCGCTTTGCGCGCGAGCGGCTCTGGCCGAATGCGGCACGCTGGGACCGCGAGAAGCACTTTCCGCGCGAGGAACTTGCCGCGCTTGGCGCGATGGGTCTGTTCGGGGTCGCGATCCCGGAGGAACTCGGCGGCGCGGGTATGGACTACACGTCGCTCGCCATCGCGTGCGAGGAAATCGCCGCCGGCGAAGGCGCCACCGCGACGGTCGTCTCGGTCAACAACCTGGTGGCCGGCATCCTCGCCGGCTACGGCAATCCGCGGCAGAAGGAGACCTACCTGCGGCCGCTGGCGCAGGGCAAGGCGCACGGCGCATTCTGCCTTACCGAGCCGCACGTCGGCTCGGATGCTGCCGCGATCACCACGCGCGCGGAGCGCTCCGGCGCCGACTACGTCCTGAACGGCGTCAAGCAGTTCATCACCTCGGGCAAGAATGCCGACCTCGCGGTGGTATTCGCCGTGACGGATAAAGGCGCCGGCAAGAAAGGCATCAGTGCGTTTATCGTGCCGACGTCGGCGCCGGGCTGGCAAGTCGCGCACATCGAGGAGAAAACCGGCCAGCGCGCCTCCGATACCGCGCAGATCGTGCTCGAGAACTGCAAAGTGCCTGCGACCGATCTGCTCGGCGGCGAAGGCGTGGGCTATCGCGTGGCGCTCGCCAATCTCGAATCGGGTCGCATCAACATCGCCGCGCAGGCAACCGGCATTGCACGCGCCGCACTCGAGGCAGCGCTCGCGTACGCGAAGGAGCGCAAGAGCATGGGCAAGACGCTCATCGAGCACCAGGCGGTGAACTTCCGGCTCGCCGACATGGCCACCCAGATCGAAGCGGCGCGACAGCTTTACCTGCACGCCGCGGCACTGCGCGACGCCGGTGTACCCTGCCTGACGCAGGCTTCGATGGCCAAGCTGTTCGCCTCCGAGATGGCCGAGAAAGTGTGCTCGGACGCGATCCAGATCCACGGCGGCTACGGCTACGTGGCCGATTTTCCGGTCGAGCGCCTCTGGCGCGATGTCCGCGTGTGCCGCATCTACGAGGGCGCGAGCGACATCCAGCGCCTGGTCATCGGTCGCGCACTCGCTTCGGGGAACGCATGAGTCTCGAGCGCGTCGCGTACGAAGCCTGCCCGCTCTGCGACGAGCCCTCGATCGACGAGCTGGCGCATTACGATTGCAGCAAGCATCCACTGTACAAGCAGCAGCTGCCCGCGACCATGCGCTGGTGCCGCTGCAACGGCTGCCAGCACGTATTCACGGATGGCTACTTCGGCGAGGAGGCGCTGGCGGTGCTGCTCTCGGACGCGCATGCGCATCAGCAGCCTGGCACCGGGGATGCCGATGCCGGACGAAACCTCTGGGCGCGCGTCATCGAGCGCGTCGCGGCGATGGCGCCGGCCTCGCCGCAGCGCGGCCTCGAGACCGGCGCGCCTCTGGGGCGCTGGCTCGATGTCGGCTTCGGTGACGGCTCGCTGCTGCTCACCGCGCAGGAATGGGGGTTCGAGGTCCTCGGCATCGATCTGCGCCGCGAGAGCGTGGCCAAGCTCGAAGCGCAGGGCGTCGCCGCGCGCTGCACGGCGCTCGAGACGCTCGAGCAGCCGGGCGCCTTCGACGTGGTGTCGATGGCCGACGTACTCGAGCACATGCCCTATCCGCGCCCGGCGCTGGCACAGGTCCATCGGCTTTTGACAAAGCGCGGGCTCATCTACGTTTCGATGCCCAATGCGGATACCGCGAGCTGGCGCGCGCTTGACCGCGAGCAAAAGAACCCGTACTGGATCGAGATCGAGCACTATCACAACTTCACGCGCGAGCGATTGCAGGCACTGCTGCGGGATAGTGGTTTCGAGCCCGTCTGGTACGGGATCAGCAACCGCTATCTGTGCGGCATGGAAGTGATCGCTCGTCGTGGCGGCGGCGATTGACGCAAGGGAGGGGGCATGGCGGCATCCATCGACTTCTATTTCGACTTCTCCTCGCCCTACGGCTACATCGGGTCGACCAAGATCGAGCAGCTCGCGGCCAAGCACGGCCGCAGCGTCACATGGCGTCCGATGCTGCTCGGCGCGGCTTTCAAGGCCACCGGCATGTCGCCGTTGCCGCAGGTGCCCTTGAAGGGCGACTACGCAAAGCGCGACTTCGCCCGTTCGGCCAAGTACCACGGCGCGCCGTTCAAGTATCCGAGCGCGTTTCCGGTTTCGACGGTGGCCGCGTTGCGCACCTTCTACTGGCTGAACGGCAAGGACCCAACGAAGGCGGTCGAGCTGGCCAAGGCGCTGCTCAAGGCCTACTTCGTCGACGACGTGAACATCTCGGAGGCCGAGAACGTCGTCAAGATCGCCGCCGCGGTCGGCTGCAAGGCGGACGAAGTGCGAGCGGCGCTGAATGACCAGGCGATTAAGGACAAGACCAAGGCAGAGGTCGATGCCGCGCTCGGCAACGGCGTGTTCGGTTCCCCCTATGTGGTGATCGACGGCGAGCCCTTCTGGGGGGTGGATCGCTTCGACCAGATCGACAAGTGGCTCGCCACCGGAGGCTGGTGACATGGCGCTGAAAAAAGGTTTCAAGGCGTTGATTGCGGAGGCGGCGAAGCGCTGCCAGGGCATCACGCCGGATGCGGCGCAGGCACGCCTCGGCGACCCGAACACGGTCTTTGTCGACGTGCGCGACGTGCGCGAGCTCGAGCGCGACGGCATGATCCCCGGCGCCTTTCATGCGCCACGCGGCATGATCGAGTTCTGGGTCGATCCCGAAAGCCCGTACTACAAGCCGATCTTCCAAGAGGGCAAGACCTTCGTGCTGTACTGCGCCGCCGACTTTCGCGCGACGCTTGCCGCGGCCGCGCTGAGCGACATGGGACTGCCGAACGTACTGCATCTCGAGGGCGGCTTTGGCGAGTGGAAGAAGGCCGGGCGCCCCTGCGGCGAGCGCCCGCACAAGGCGAAGGACTAGCGCCATGCCCGTGCTCCGCTCGCAGCTCAACGCACGCTCGGACGAGTTCCGCGGCAATGCGCAGCGCATGAAGGCGCTGGTTGAAGACTTGCGCGCACAAGTTGAGCGCGCAGCGCTCGGCGGCGACGAGAACGCGCGCCAGAAGCACGCCGCACGCGGCAAGCTGCTGCCGCGCGAGCGCGTGCGCACCTTGCTCGACCCGGGCTCGCCGCTTCTCGAGATCGGGCAGCTCGCTGCG
>JBFKUL010000012.1:0-24118 GCA_041635755.1 Burkholderiales bacterium
AGCTCGGCAACCGCCAGCCAGGAGATGCCGGTGAACAAACTGAACCCCACGATCACCAGCGTGAGCAGCACCAGCGTGGCGCCGGTAAAGCCGAGCCCCGCCAGCGCAACTTTGGCCACCACGTCGCCGATCAGCCCGCCGGGTGCATGCGGCAGTTGCGCCAGCAGCGAGTGCAGGCGGAGTGCCTCGAGCCCGCCGCTCGCGACAATCAGCAGCGCGAAGCCGCCGAACGCGACCACCAGCGGCCGGTGGTCGATGAGCGTCGTGCCGTCGAGCCGCCGGTAGCCCCAGACCACGATGTACAGGCACAGCGCGGCCCACCAGTAGGCGGAGACCCCGAACAGAAAAAGCAGCAGATCCGCGAGCCAGGCGCCCGCGCGGCCGCCGGCATTCTGCGTCGCGGCCGCGGTGGCGCTGTGCGACCAGCCCGGGTCGCTCTTGTCGAAGGTGAGCAGAATCAGCAGCAGATACGCGGCAAGCGCGATCAGCACCAGCCACTTGGCCTCACGCAGCAGGTTCGCGAGTTTGGCGGGAAGCGGTGCTGCGCTGGATTTTTGAGCGGTCGCCATGGCGGCCCGCAAAGGCCTGTTGCGCACCGTGGAATTGTAGCGCACTCGCCTCGTGCGACCCGCCCCGCAGAAACGAAAACCCCCGCCTACGCGGGGGCTTAGCGAACGGTCGTCAACGCCTTTCTAGCGCGTCGCTAAGACCTATTCCGGGAACACCACCGAGGGCCGCAGGACGATGATCGAGCCGCGCATTTCGATAAAGCCGCCGGTCTGCAGATCTTTCATCACGCGGCTCACCATCTCGCGCGACGCACCGATCATCTTGGCAATGTCCTGCTTGGGCAAGCGTTTGGTGACCATCTTCTGTCCGTCGACCGTTTCCGCCATGTCGAGCAGCAGCCGCGCAACGCGGCCGTAGACGTCGAGCAACGCCAGGCTGCCGATCTTGCGGTCTGCCTCGCGCAGCCGGTGCACCAGGCCGCGCATCACGGCCATCGACATCTCGAAGTTTTCTGCCAGCGCTTTCTTGAAGTCCCGCTTGGAAATCGCCAGCAGCTCGCACGGCTCGATCGCGAGCACGCTCGCCGAGCGCGGACTGTCGTCGATCAGGCCCATCTCGCCGAAGAACTCTCCCGGCCCGAGGATGCTCAGGATCACTTCCTTGCCGTCGGCGTCGCTCATCATCACCTTGAGGCGGCCCGAGAGCACGATGTAGAGCGAATCGGTGGGATCGCCCGCGGACATGATGATCGTGCTGCGCGTGACGCTGCGCCGCGTGACGATGGTTGCGAGCGTTCGAAGCGCGTCGTCCGGCACGGTCGCGAACAGCGGCACCGCTTTCAAAACCGTCGTCGACACTGTCGCCGGCGACATCGTACCCATGGTCGACATATTCCTCCCTGCTCCTACTTGCGTGGCGACACGTTTATGGTAGCAGAAACACGGCTGGGACCCCTTTTGCCCTGCGCCCTCCGGGGCGGGCCGACCGGCCCCGCGCCTCGGGCCCAAGTCCCTGCGGACGGGGCCGAGCGACGCGAGCAAGGATTCGTGTCGCGCGGCGGCGAGCTCGGTCGAGGGGCGCAAGCGCAGCAGCGTGCGGGCGAAGCCGGACGTGGCGCGGTCGCTCGCTAGGCGCCGTTTATAATCGTCGCTCGATCGAAAATTCCACTGCACGTTCCTCGAGATGACCCAGCGCCACGTCCGACTTCTGATTCTCGGCTCCGGCCCGGCCGGCTATTCCGCCGCGGTGTACGCCGCGCGCGCCAATCTGAAGCCGGTGCTGCTCACGGGCATCGCGCAGGGCGGCCAACTGATGACCACCACCGACGTCGACAACTGGCCCGCGGACGCGGAGGGCGTGCAGGGACCGGAGCTGATGGAACGCTTTCAGAAGCACGCCGAGCGCTTCGAGACCGAGGTTGTGTTCGACCATATCCAGAAGGCACGTCTGAACGAACGCCCGTTCGTGCTCGAAGGGGACAACGGGACTTACAGCTGCGACGCGCTGATCATCGCCACCGGGGCCTCGGCCAAGTACCTTGGCCTACCCTCGGAGCAGAAATTCATGGGACGCGGCGTTTCGGCCTGCGCCACCTGCGATGGGTTCTTCTACAAGAACCAGGACGTGGTGGTGGTCGGCGGCGGCAACACTGCGGTCGAGGAAGCGCTCTACCTTGCCAACATCTGCAAGCACGTGACGCTGGTGCACCGCCGCGACAAGTTCCGCGCCGAGAAGATCATGGTCGACAAGCTGATGAAGCGGGTCAGGGAAGGCAAGATCACGCTCGAGCTCGACGCGGTGCTGGACGAGGTGCTCGGCGACCAGAGCGGCGTCACCGGCGTGCGCATCAAGGGCGTCGCGAACGGCAAGACGAAGGAGCTAGTCGTCAAGGGCCTGTTCGTCGCGATTGGCCACACGCCGAATACCGAGCTCTTCTCCGGCCAGCTGGAGATGGAGAACGGCTACATCATCACCCTGGGCGGCAGGGACGGGAACTCGACCGCGACCAACGTGCCCGGCGTGTTCGCCGCGGGCGACGTGCAGGACCATGTCTACCGGCAGGCGGTCACCAGCGCGGCGACCGGCTGCATGGCGGCGCTGGACGCCGAGAAGCATCTGGACGCGCTCGCCGGCTGAGCCCGGCGGCCGTGCAATCCGATCCGGAGGTTCGCGTGCCGAAGACCTCTAATGACGATGAATTCCGCGACGCCGTTTCGGACGTCCGGCCGCTGTCGCGTTCGCGCATGCGACGCATCGCGCTCGAGCGCGCCAAGCCCGCGCCGGTGCCGTTGCAGACGCGCCGCGACGAGCGCGCCGCGCTCGAGGAGAGCCTTGCCGGGCCAGTGTCGGTCGACGACGCGCTCGACTCTGGCGAGGAGCTGGTGTTCCTGCGCGAGGGCCTGTCGCGGCAGGTGCTGCGCCGGCTGCGCCGCGGGCACTGGGTCGTGCAAGACCAGCTGGACCTTCACGGCATGAACCGGCTCGAAGCGGCCGAGAGCGTGAGCGGATTCCTGCGCCACTGCGTGGCGCGCGGCCGACGCTGCGTGCGGATCGTTCATGGCAAAGGACATGGGTCGACAAACCGTGAGCCGGTGCTCAAGTCAAAGCTCAGACACTGGCTTGCGTCACGCGACGAAGTGCTCGCCTACTGCCAGGCGCCCGCCGCACACGGCGGCGGCGGTGCGGTGCTGGTGCTGCTCAAGTCGGGGCGTTAGGCGGGTGACGCCTCTCGGGCAGCCCCTAGGCTGCCTCTGAGTCGCCGCGTCGCTTCAGACTGCCGCTTCGTTGGTCTCGCCGGTGCGGATGCGCACCACGTGCTCGACCGAGGTGACGAAGATCTTGCCGTCGCCAATCTTGCCGGTGCGGGCGGACCGGACGATCGCCTCGATTGCAGGCTCGACCTGGTTCTCCGCCACGACGACCTCGATCTTCACCTTCGGCAGGAAATCGACCACGTACTCGGCGCCGCGATAGAGCTCGGTGTGCCCCTTCTGCCGACCGAAGCCCTTGACCTCGGTCACCGTCAGGCCGGTAACGCCCACTTCGGAGAGCGCCTCGCGCACCTCGTCGAGTTTGAACGGTTTGACGATGGCTTCGATCTTCTTCATTCGTGGGGCCCTCCCGGCGGCGGCGCTGGTACGAGTCTAAATGCGGTGATTGTAGCGCGTGCCGCGTCGGCCGTGACGCGCGCGGCCTTGCTCGGCACGCGCCGCATCCGGAATAATGGGTCCATGGCCATGAACGCCCCCCTTCGACCGACGCTCCTGTTCTGGTATGGACAGCTGTTGACGCTCCTGAAGCGCCGTTCGGCCGCGCTCGAAGTGTTCCGGCAAGTCACTCGCGAGCACCCGCGCCACCAGCAAGCCTGGAGCTGCATCGGCTTCCTGCTCGCCGAGCGCGAGCAGTTCGACCCTGCAATCGAGGCCTTCGAGCGCGCGCTCGCACTCGACCCCCGCGATGCACCCTCGCACTTCAACGTCGGCTTCATCCTGCAGCGCGTGAATCGACATGAGCAGGCGGTCGAGCGACTCACGCGCACGATCGAGATCGACCCAAAGCTCGACCGCGCCTGGTACGGCCTTGGGCTGTCGCTGAACGAGCTCGGGCGCCATCAGCAGGCCATCGAAAAGCTCGAGGAAGCCGCGCGCCTGCAGCCGTTCAATCCGTACGCCCGCTACCAGATGGCCGGCGCCTGGCACAAGCTCGGCAAACCCGACAAGGTGCGCGGCGAGTACGAGCATGTGAAGAACTTCGATCCGAAGGTCGCCGAACGCATCCGGCACGAGTTTGGCGTCGGGCTCAAGTAGGCCGCGGCAACGCATTGGAAAGCCTGAGCATCGTCGACTCGCTCGCAGGCCTCGACCCCGGCGAATGGAATGCGCTCGTCGCGGGCGCCGAGGGCGCGCCGTTCGTGCGGCACGAGTTCCTGCATGCCCTGATCGAGACCGGCTGCGCCACGGCGCGCACCGGCTGGCAGCCGCAGTTCCTGCTGCTCAAGCGCGCCGGTGCGCTGGTCGGCGCAATGCCGCTGTTCCTCAAGACCCACTCCTACGGCGAGTACGTGTTCGACTGGGCGTGGGCGGATGCCTATGCCCGGCACCGGCTCGAGTACTACCCGAAGCTGCTTGGCGCGGTGCCATTCACGCCGGTCTGCGGGCCGCGCCTGCTTGCCAAGGCGACATCTGAGCGCGAAGCCCTGGCGGCCGCGGCGCTCGAGCTTGCCAAGCAGGTGTCCTCACTGCACGTGCTCTTTCCGACCGAGACCGAGGCGATGCTGATGCAGGAACAGGGCATGCTCCTGCGGCGCACCGTGCAGTTCCACTGGACCAACGCCAACTACGCCGATTTCGACGCGTTTCTCGCGCGCATGTCTCACGGCAAGCGCAAGAACATCCGCCAGGAGCGCCGACGCGTGCGCGAGGCGGGCGTCACCTGCCGCTGGCTGCGCGCCGACGAGATCCGGCGCGAGCACTGGGAGTTCTTCAACCGCTGCTACCGCAATACCTACGCGGCGCATCGCTCGAGCCCGTATCTCAATCTCGGCTTTTTCCTGCGCCTTGGCGAGACCCTGCCCGAGCATCTGCTGATGATCCTTGCCGAACGCGCAGGGCAGCCGATCGCCGCGTCGCTGTGCGTGGCCGACACGCGCGCGCTCTACGGACGCTACTGGGGCGCCCTCGAGCACGTGCCGCTGCTGCACTTCGAATGCTGCTATTACCAGGCGATCGAGTACGCCATCGCGCACGGCCTGGAGGCTTTCGAGGGCGGCGCGCAAGGCGAGCACAAACTGTTTCGCGGCCTGTTGCCGGTCCAGACCTACTCGGCGCATTGGCTCGCGCATCCGGACTTTGCGCGTGCCATCGAGGACTACCTCGAGCGCGAAGGGGGCGGCATCCGGCGCTACGTCGACGAGCTCGCCGAGCACTCCCCCTTCAGGGACTAGAACTTCGGCTTGCGCTTGGCCTTCTTGAAGCGCTTCACGCCGCCGATCACCTCGGCTTTGGCCTCCGCTGCGCCGACCCAGCCTTGCACCTTGACCCACCTGCCGCGCTCGAGATCCTTGTAGTGCTGGAAGAAGTGGGCGATCTGCGCCAGGCTCGCCTCGGGCAGATCGCGCGGTGATTCCACATGCCGATAGAGCGCGCTGAGCTTGTCGATCGGCACGGCAAGCACCTTCGTGTCGTCGCCCGCCTCGTCCTGCATCTTGAGCATGCCGATCGGCCGGCAGCGCACCACCACCCCCGTGATCAACGGGTACGGCGAGACCACCAGCACGTCTACCGGGTCGCCGTCGCCCGATAGCGTGTGGGGCACATAGCCGTAGTTGCAAGGGTAGTGCATGGCGGTGGACATGAAGCGGTCCACGAACACCGCGCCGGTCGACTTGTCCACCTCGTACTTGACTGGCTCGGCGTTCATGGGGATCTCGATGATCACGTTGATGTCGTTTGGGACGTCGTGACCGGTTTCGACGCGTTCAAGATTCATGCTTGCCTCCGGCGGATGGCTTCGCCCATAATTCCCGAGCCCGTTTTACCCCGTCCGAGGTGTCCCGTGAAGTCGTTCTCCGCCGAAGCAGGCGCGGTATTCATTGCCAACCGCTGGGAAAAGCCCGCCGGCGGGGATTCCATCGCCGTAGTCGATCCGTCGACCGGGCAGGAGTTCACCCGCATCGCTCGCGGCGGCGCAGCAGACATCGACCGTGCCGTGAGCGCCGCCCGGCGAGCCTTCGAAGGCGCCTGGGGAAAGCTCGCGCCGCACGAGCGCGGTCGGCTGCTGATGAAAGTCGCGCATGCCATCCTTGAGCACAAGGACGCACTTGCAGCGCTCGAGTCTCGCGATTGCGGCAAGCCCACCAAGCAGGCGGCGAACGATGTCGTGTTCTGCGCGCGCTACTTCGAGTTCTATGCCGGTGCGTGCGACAAGGTGCACGGCGAGACGCTGCCCGCGGCGCCCGGCATGACGGTGCTCACGCTGCGCGAACCGTTCGGCGTCACCGGCCACATCATTCCATGGAATTATCCGCTGCAGATCTTCGCGCGCTCGGTGGGCGGTTCGCTCGCCGCGGGTAACGTCTGCGTGGTCAAGCCGGCCGAGGATGCGTGCCTGTCGCTGCTCGCGCTCGCAGAGCTCGTTGCCGCGGTCGGTGTCCCGGAAGGCGCGCTGAACATCGTGCCCGGCTACGGACGGGAAGCGGGCGCGGCGCTCGCGGCGCATCCGGGCATTGACCATCTCTCGTTCACCGGATCGGCGGCTACCGGCACGCAGGTTGCCCAAGCGGCCGCGGTTCACCACCGCCCGGTGACGCTCGAGCTCGGCGGCAAATCGCCGCAGCTGGTTTTTGCAGACGCCGATTTCGACGCCATGATTCCGGTCATCGTCAACGCAGCGATCCAGAACGCTGGCCAGACCTGCTCGGCCGGCACCCGATTGCTTGTGGAGGCGAAGGCATACGATGAGGTGCTCGCACGTGTCGGTGCCGCGTTCAAGGCGCTGCGCGTCGGCCCCTCGGAGGCGGACCTGGATGTCGGACCCCTGATCCGCAAGAGTCAACTCGAGCGCGTGCAGGGGTTTCTCGAGCTGGCACAAAAGGACAAGCTCAGGCTTGCGGCGCAGGGCAGCATCGACCCAAAAGCGCCCTCCGGCGGCTACTATGCTGCGCCGACGCTGCTCGCCGATGTGCCGGCCGAGCATCGCATTGCTCAGGAGGAAGTCTTCGGCCCGGTGCTCGCGGCGATGCGCTTTTCCTCGGAAGAGGATGCGCTGCGCCTGGCGAACGCGACGCGCTACGGGCTCACCGCGGGCGTCTGGACGCGCGACGGCGCGCGCCAGCTGCGCGTCGCGCGCGGCATCCGCAGCGGCCAGGTGTTCGTCAACAACTACGGTGCCGGGGGCGGCGTCGAGCTGCCCTTTGGCGGCATGAAATCGAGCGGCCATGGACGCGAGAAAGGCATGGAAGGCCTCTATAGTTTCACTCAGCTGAAGACCGTCGCCATCAAGCACGACTAGGATCGGCGTTCGGCAACGACTGGAGAGCGGAAATGCGACTCAAGGGCAAGGTGGCAATCGTCACGGGGGCGGGTTCGGGCTTTGGCGCCGGCATCGCCAAGCGCTTCGCCGAGGACGGCGCGAAAGTCGTCGTCAACGACATCAATGCCAAGGGCGGCGAGGCGGTCGCGAAGGAGATCGGCCCGGCGGCCGCCTTCGTGCAGGCCGATGTGACCAAGGGCGCCGACTGGGCGAAGCTGGTCCAGGCGGCGGCCTCGAAGTTCGGCAAGCTCGACATCGTCGTCAACAATGCCGGCTGGACCCATCGCAACAAACCCTACCTCGAAGTAACCGAGGAGGAGTTCGACAAGGTCTACGCGATCAACGTAAAAAGCATCTACCTGTCGGCGATGCACGCGTTGCCGGTATTCCGCAAGCAGGGTGGCGGCTGCCTGGTCAACATCGCTTCGACCGCAGGGATCCGGCCGCGCCCCGGACTCACCGTGTACAACAGCTCGAAGGCGGCGGTGATCCTGATGAGCAAATCAATGGCCGGCGAGTTTGGCCCGGACAAGGTGCGGGTCAACTGCGTCAACCCGGTGTTCAGTCCGGAAACGGCGCTCTCGGCCGACTTCGCGGGAGGTGCGGTGACCGACGAGGCAAAGAAGAAGTTCCTCGCGACGATTCCCCTGGGGCGCTTCTCGACGCCGCTGGACGTCGCCAATGCCTGCCTCTACCTCGCCTCCGACGAGGCGTCGCTGATCAGCGGTGTGTGCATCGAGGTCGACGGCGCGCGTTGCGTGTAGGCGCGCGCGCGTTGCCGCAAGATGCCCGCGGCGCTCAGCGCCGGGCGCAGAGATAGACGTCGAAGGACTGCTTTCCGTCCTGAACGTCCGAAGCGGGAACGATCGTGTCGCCGCCCATTTGGGCGGCCGAATTCCGTGCCACGATTTCGATCTCTTCCTGCACCGCATCGGGATGCCGCGGAATGATGCCCACTCGATGCAGCACGCTCGCCGTGATGCGGCCTAGCTTGTTGCATGACGCGACCGTGTCGGGTTTCGCCAGGCGTATCGCGGCGCCCTCATCGGTCACGCCGAGCACGGTGCATCCCGCGACGAGCGTCGCCAGGAGCACCAGCAGAGGCAAGATGTGCTTACCCGTCGCTGCCATCGGGGTTGACGGCGCCCGTCAGCCGGCCCGCTTCAGACCGCCCAAGAGTGCCGCTACGGGTCGCCGGGGCTTGCCCCGCTGCGACTCGGCTCGCTCCAAGGGCTTCTCGGTCGCCTCGGCTTCCGGCGTCTTCGACTCGTAAGGCTTGGAGAAGATCGGATCGGAAGCCGGCTTGACCGCGCGCGCCGGTCCGGCACGACGCGGACCTTCGCGCCGCCCGCCGCGCGAGCGCTCTTTCGCCATCAGCGGGGCAACGTTTGCCGCCCCCGGCTCGAAGCCGGGGACCAGCACGCGCTCGAGCGGGCGCTTGATCAGCTTCTCGATCGCGGCGAGCTTCTCGCGATCGTCCGGCGCCACCAGCGAGATCGCCTCACCGGCCAGGCCGGCGCGGCCCGTGCGGCCGATGCGGTGCACGTAGTCCTCAGGCGAGTTGGGCACGTCGAAATTGATCACCTGCGGCAGGCCTTCGATGTCCAGTCCGCGCGAAGCGACGTCCGTCGCCACCAGCACCGCCACCTTGCCGGACTTGAAGTCCTCGAGCGCAACCAGGCGCTCGGCCTGCGTCTTGTCGCCGTGAATCGCGTCAGCCTGGATGTGCTCGCGGCGCAGCTGATGCGCCAGACGGTTCGCGCCGATGCGCGTGCCGGAGAACACCAGCACTTGCTTCAGGTTGCGGTCCTTGATGATGTGGCACAGCAGCTCGCGTTTTTTCTCGCGCGCCACCGGATGCACGATGTGCGTCACCAGCTCGGCCATGGCGTTGCGCGCCGCCACCTGCACCTCGGCGGGGTTATGCAGCAGGGTCTTGGCAAGCTTGCGGATCTCTTCCGGAAAGGTGGCCGAGAAGAGCAGGTTCTGCCGCTTGCCGGGCAGCAGCGCGATGATGCGCCGGATATCGGGCATGAAACCCATGTCGAGCATCCGGTCCGCCTCATCGAGGATCAGAATGCTCACCTGGTTGAACATCACCGTCTTGTTCTGAACGTGATCGAGCAGCCGTCCGGGCGTCGCCACCAGCACTTCGACGCCGCGGCGCAGCTCGTTGATCTGCGCGTTCATATCGACGCCGCCGTACACGCACGTACTGCGAATCGGCAGGTGCTTCGCGTAGCCGCGGAAGCTTTCTTCGACCTGTATCGCGAGCTCGCGCGTGGGCGCGAGCACGAGCACGCGGATCGGATGGCGCGCGGGCGATGTGCTGGTGCTCGCCTGCGGCGCGAGCATCTGCAGGACGGGCAGCGCGAACGCCGCGGTCTTGCCGGTGCCGGTCTGCGCGCCGGCCATGAGGTCGCGCCCCTGGAGCACCAGGGGGATCGCCTGCTCTTGCACCGGAGTGGGCTTGTCGTAGCCTTGATCGGTCACCGCTGCGACGAGCGGCGGGATCAGGCCGAGCTGTTCGAATGCTGCGCTGATGACTGAATGTTCCTTGATTTCCGATGAATGACGGGCGCAATTATACTCCGATCCCTCTCGGGACCGTTGAATGATCGCACTGCGCAATCTCGCGCTCGCGCGCGGCAACCAGATGCTGATTGCAGCCGCCTCGCTCACCCTTGAGCGCGGCTGGAAGATCGGATTGGTCGGCGCCAATGGCAGTGGCAAGTCGAGCCTGCTCGCGCTGCTCGCAGGCGAGCTCGCGCCCGACACGGGCGAGTGCAGCGTGCAGCCGGGCACGCGGCTTGCGCGCATTGAGCAGGAAGCGCCGGCACTCGAGCAGCACGTGCTCGATTACCTGCTTGATGCTGATACGGCGCTGCGCGCCGCGGAAGCCGAAATTGTTGCCGCCGAAGAGGCGCACGACGGCGTGAGGATCGCCGCCGCGCACGAGCACTATTCGCATGCCGGTGGCTACACGGCGCAGGCGCGAGCACAGACGCTGCTCGCCGGTTTGGGCTTCGCGAACGCGGACGCGGCCCGCGCGGTGCGCGAGTTCTCGGGCGGCTTTCGCATGCGGCTCAATCTCGGGCGCGCGCTGATGCGCCCTTCGGACCTGCTGCTGCTCGACGAGCCGACCAATCACCTCGATCTCGACACCATCCTTTGGCTCGAGAACTGGCTGCGCGGTTATCCTGGAACGCTGATCGTGGTTTCGCACGACCGGGAGTTTCTCGACCGCGTCTCGGATCACACGCTCGCCATTCATCACGAGACGTTGCGCCTTTACGGCGGCAACTACTCGACCTACGAGCGCCAGAGAGCCATGGAGCTCGCGCAGCAGGCCTCGGCCGCGATGCGCCAGGAAAAGGAAGTGCAGCGCATTACTGCTTTCGTTACGCGTTTTCGCGCCAAGGCGACCAAGGCGCGCCAGGCGCAGAGCCGCCTGAAACAGCTCGAGCGCATGGTGCGCGTGGCCCCGGTTTACGCCGACGAGTCCTATCGCTTCAGGTTCGAGGAGCCCGCGCGTCAACCCGAGCGGATCGTCGAGCTGGAAGACGTCGCCGTGGGCTACGGCGAGCGCGCCGTGCTCGACGGCGTGTCGCTCGCGATCACCAAGAGCGACCGCCTTGCGGTCATCGGCGCAAACGGAGCCGGCAAGACCACGCTCGTGCGCCTGCTCGCGGGCGAACTGGCGCCGCATGCGGGCGCGCGGCGCGCCGGGCGCGACGTGGTGATCGGGTATTTCGCGCAGCACCAGGTCGAGTTGCTCGATTCCGAGGAGACTGCGCTCGCCATGATGCAGCGCCTTTATCGCAAGGAGCGCGAACAGGCGCTGCGTGATTTTCTCGGACGCTTCGGCTTTTCCGGCGATCGCGCCGAGCGCCCGATCGGCCCGCTCTCCGGCGGCGAGAAGTCGCGCCTGGCCCTCGCCGCCCTCGTCAAGCAGCGCCCGAACCTGCTGCTGCTCGACGAGCCGACCAACCACCTCGACCTCGAGATGCGCCGCTCGCTCGCGCTGGCGCTGCAAAGCTATGTCGGCGCCCTCGTCATCGTCTCGCACGACCGGCACCTGATCGCTACCTGCGCCGACCGCATCCTGGTGGTCGCGGGCGGACGCGCTGCCGAGTTCGACGGCGACCTGGACGACTACCGGCAGCTGCGTCTCAAGGAGGAGCGGGGGCGCCGCCCGGACAGGGACAAAACGAGCCGCAAGGATGAACGTCGCGCCGAGGCCGGGTCGCGCGCCGAGCTGCGCCTGCGCCTCCGGCCACTGGAGAAATCGCTGGCCGCAATCGAGGCGCGGGTCGCTGCGCTGACCACGGAGGTCGAGGCGGCACGTGCCGCGCTCGCCGACCCGGCACTCTACGCCGCGCCCGAACCCCAGCAACTCGAGGCGCTGATGCGCAGCGAAGCGCGTATCAGCGCCGAGCTTGCCGCCGCAGAGGAGGATTGGCTGCATGCCTCGGCGCGTATCGAGACGGTGAAGAGCGAGTTCGAGGACGCGCGCCCCAGCGAAAGTTGACGCATCCTCAGCGGATCAAGAGCAGCGATACGAGCAGCAGCAACGCCACCAGCGCAAAGACTTTCGCAAGGTTCGCGTATCGTTTGCGCGCGCCTGCCATGCGCCGCTGGAGCATTTCCAGCGCCGGGTCGCTCAGTTCGGCGCAATGGGTGCAACGAGCGGATTTCTTCGGGTACAGCAGACCGCAGCGATCGCATCGCTTTGAGAAGCCCACCCGACGCGGAATGACGATCGGGCCGAACATGCGTGCCTCAGTCGACGCGCCGCAGATGCCGCCGCATCAGCAACAGCACCGCGATCACCCAGATCAGGAAGCCGAGGCTCAGCACCCGGTCCCAGTAGGCCGGCAGCCAGAGCACCGCCAGCGCGGTTGCGCCGGCGAGCACCGCCAGCCCCAAGAGCGCGCCCATCGCAACGCGCGCCTTGCCCCGCTCTTCGCGCTCCCAGGAATCCACGATCGCCTTGAGCCGGCGAAAAAGGGCGAGCGAAGCGAGGCGCCGCGCACCCTCCTCCACCTCGGGGAACGCGTCGCGGTCGCTACCGGAGGTGCTCACGCCGCGCTCCGCGGCAGCGCGCGGTTGCACCGCGGGCGCAGATTGATGCATGTCGAGCGCTGGGCCGGGCCCAATGCGGGTCCCTAGTTGAGCGTGCGCGCGCCGCGCTCCGCGGCACCGGCCTGCTGCGGCTCGGCGCCCGGAAGCTTGAGGTCCAGGTCCCAGTCGCTTTTCTTCACCGCAGCCTGCAATAAACGGCAAACGGCGTGCAGCAGCACTTGGTCGAGCGTCAATGTCACGCCATGCCCTTCGGCCGGGTGCATCGCCAGCACCGGCTGGCCGTCGCGGCTCTGACCGGTCTGGATGCGCACCAGCAGGAGCGGCTTCTCGCCCAACGGCCTCTGCCGCTCGGCAGTCTCGAACGGCTTGGAGAAGTTGGCCCGCTTCACCGCCTGCTCGTGCTCCATGCCGAGCAACGCCTCGCGCGCCTCGGCGTTGGCCTGGGTGCGGATTCGCGGGCTGGCCTCCTGGGCAAGCTTGACGAGCAGCGGCCAAAGCAGCTTCACGAAGCGGCGCGTGAGCGCGAGCCGCAGCTCCGCATTCTCGCTGGTCGCGATCTGCATGAGCAGGCGGTCCTGCTCGGCCACGTAGTCGATCTTGAGCTGGTGCAGCCGCATGGCAAATAGTATGGCTACTGTCGCTTTACGGCGCAACGCCGCAACGCGACAATTCGCACTATGGCGGTGATTCTTCAGGTCCGTACCGGGGACGATCTCCTGCAGGCTCGAGCGCTGTTCAGCGAGTATGCGCGGGCGGTAGACGAACCCCGCTGCTTCGTGAATTTCGAGAACGAGCTCGCCGCCTTGCCCGGAGAGTATGTGCCTCCGGCCGGCCGGCTGTATCTCGCGCGTGCGGACAGCGGCGCGGCCGGCTGCGCCGCGCTGCGCCGGCTGGATGCCGCACGCGGCGAGATGAAGCGGCTCTACGTGCGCCCGGGATTTCGCGGTCAAGGGCTCGGCCGCGGGCTTGCCGACGCGGTGATCGTTGCCGCGCGCGAGCAGGGCTATGGACAGCTGATGCTCGATACGCTGCCGAGCATGCGCGAGGCGATCGCACTGTACCGCGCGCTCGGCTTTCGCGAAACCGCGCCCTACTCGAGCACGCCGGGCGCGATCTGCTTCGAGCTCGCGCTGTAGTCAGTTCTTCCTGATACGCGCAACCAGTGCGCTGCTCGAGCGCTGGTGCTCGAAGGGGATCGATTCGACCCTTCCTCCGCGCGCGAGCACCTCGCGCGCGCCGACGATCTTCTCGACCGGCCAGTCGCTGCCCTTGACGAGTACGTCCGGTCGACACGCCTCGATCAGCGTCGCGGGCGTGTCCTCGTCGAACCAGGTCACCGCATCGACATCGCCGAGCGCCGCCACCAGCGCCATGCGATCCTCCAGGCTATTGAACGGGCGCCCTGCACCCTTTCCGAGGCGCCGCACCGAAGCATCGGCGTTCAGCGCCACGAGGAGTGCCGCGCCGAGCGCGCGCGCGCGCGCCAGGTAGGTAGCATGACCGCGGTGCAGCAGGTCGAACACGCCATTGGTGAACACCAGCGGCCTCGGCAGATCGCGCACCCAGCGCGCCGCATCGTGCGGCGCGCGGATCTTGCGCTCATACGCCGGTGGCGTCACCTGCGCCGCTCAGGACTTCTTCTGTGAATCCTCGGTCTTGGACGCCGCGCGCGGCCGGCAGAGGCTGTCGGTCGGCTGGCAATACTCGAAGATCTTGACCACCTTGCGAACGCCGCCGGTGGTGCGCGCGATCTCGACCGCCGCCTCGGCTTCGCTTTCGGTGACGATGCCGAGCAGATAGACGACGCCTGCCTCGGTGACCACTTTGACGTGCAACGCGTTGAAGCGTCGAGCATCGAGGAAGCGCGCCTTCACCTTCGAGGTGATGAAAGTGTCGTTGGAGCGCGAGCCGAGCGAGGCGGTGCCCTCGATCTGGATCTCGTTGGTCACGCCGCGCACGTTCGGCAGGCTCAGCACGATCTTCTCGGCATCCGCCTTGACGTTCTCGTCGGGCGCCTCGCCCGTCAGCAGCACCGCACGGTTATAGGAGGTCACGTTGATGTGCGCCTGCTTGGCGTAGCGCTCGTTGATGCGGTTGGTCGCCCGCAGCTCGATGCCTTCGTCCTCGAGCTGGGTGCCCGTGGTCCGTCGGTCCTCCGCGGCCATGACCGCCGTGCCGGCGCCGATCACCGCCATCTCGATGCAACCCTGCAGCAACAATGCGACGAGCGGCGCGCCGGCCACCACGAGCAATCCACGTCTGGTCATTTCTTGACTCCAAAGAGCTGATGATCGATGCCGTCGCACAGGCAGTGCAGCGTCAGCAGATGAACTTCCTGAATGCGCAGCGTGCGCTCGTGCGGCACGCAGATGTGAACGTCGCCCTCGCCGATCAGCGCGGCCATCTTGCCGCCGCCCTTGCCGGTCAGCGCCACGACGCGCACGCCAATCCCCCGCGCGGCGCGCATCGCCTCGATCACGTTCGCCGAGTTGCCGCTGGTCGAGATCGCAAGCAGCACGTCGCCGCGCCGGCCGAGCGCGCGCACTTGTTTCTCGAAAACCTGCTCGAAGCGATAGTCGTTCGCAATCGAGGTGAGCGTCGAGCTGTCGGTGCTGAGCGCGATCGCGGCGAGCGGCGGGCGCTCGATCTCGAAGCGGTTGACGAGCTCGGCGGCGAAGTGCTGCGCGTCGGCCGCCGAGCCGCCGTTGCCGCAGGCCATGATCTTGCCGCCCGCGTGCAGCGCATCGGCCATGATCGTCGAGGCGCGCGCGATCGGTCCTGCAAGCGACTGGGCTGAATCGAGCTTGAGCTTTGCGCTCGCCGAAAAATGCGCCGCGACGCGTGCCGCGAGTTCGTCCTGCGCGACGTCCTGGTCTGCGTGTCCCATAGGCCCGGGGGAATGAAGACAGGCCTGATTTTACTACCATGTAGCGTGACCTCCCCGATCGGGTCAATCGAGGACCACTTCGAAGCGGATGCGTCGGGCCGGGTTGGGGTGCGACTCGAGAGCGCTGATGCGCGCACGCAGGGGCATGCCGCGGTCGAGCGCCCATGCAAGCGCGGCATTCTCGCGGCGCGGAACGTATCCCAGCCGCCGGCCGCGCCATTCGACGCGGACCGCGTTGCTGTCATAGGGGTTGTCGGGCTCGCGCAACAGCTCGAGTGGTTCGCCGACCCGGAGGTGCTCCCAGAGTGCAAGCGCTTCGTGATAGCGGACTCCGGCCAGAGGCGAGCTTTGCACCAGGAGCAGCACCCGCGCAGCGTGCTCGCCGGCCGGCGCATCGACAGCCGCAATAATGGCCAGGACGAGCGCCGCCGCTGCCGTCGCCGCGCTACTCGCCGAAGGCATCGCGCACCCACTCGATGCGCGCGGGGTCGAGCCGGTCAAGCAGCAGCACGTCGAAGCGGCAGTCCCGCCCCGGATGATCGGCAAGATACTGACGCGCGGCCGCCAGCAGGCGCTCGCGCTTGGCCGTGGTCACGCTTTCGGCGGCGCCGCCGAAGGCGGTCGCGCTGCGCAAACGCACCTCGGCGAATACCAACGTACCGCGCTCCTCGGCGACAAGGTCGATCTCGCCATGGCGGCAACGCCAGTTGCGTGCCACGATGCGCAGGCCCGCGGCGCGCAGCACTGCGGCGCACAGCGCCTCGGCCCGCTCGCCATTCGGATTCATGGATGCTCCTTGCTTGGTTGCTGAGGGAGTAACGAAGCAGCACAATGCCGCGTTGACTCCTCCCGCCGGACGATGACCGACCCCGAACTGTCGCCGGGCGGCGGCACCCTGTACGTCGTCGCGACCCCGATCGGCAACCTGGCTGATGCAAGCCCGCGTGCGATCGAGACACTGGCGCATGCCGACTTCGTCGCCTGCGAGGACACGCGCACTTCCCGCACCCTGCTCGCGCGTCACGGTATCGCGGCGCGCACCGTGCCGCTGCACGCCCATAACGAGCGTGCCGCCGGGGCGCGCCTGCTCGCCGCGCTGCGCGAGGGCAAGGTCGTCGCGGTCGTGAGCGATGCCGGCACGCCGGGGATCTCCGACCCGGGGGCATTGCTGGTCGAGGCCGCGCACCGCGAGGGCTTGCGCGTGGTGCCAATCCCCGGACCGAGCGCGGCGCTCACAGCGTACTCGGCATCGGGCTTTGCCGCCGAGCGGTTCACGTTCGTGGGTTTTCTGCCCCCCGGGCGCGGCGCGCGCCGCAAGGCGCTCGCCGCGCTGGACGCGCCCTCGCCCCTGATCTTCTACGAGGCGCCGCATCGCGTGCTCGAGACCGTAGCCGACCTCGCGGAGCGCTTCGGCGGGACGCGGGAGATCGCGATCGCGCGCGAGCTCACCAAGAAGTTCGAAGAGATCGTACGGCTGCCGCTCGGTCGTGCGCGCGAGTGGTTGCTGGCCGGCGTGCATCGACAGCAGGGCGAATTCGTTCTGGTGCTCGGCCCGGGCGAGCCGCCTCCGTCGCACGACGCCGAAGAAGCTGAGCGTGTGCTCGCCATGCTGCTCGAGAAGCTGCCTGCAAGCGAGGCGGCAAAGCTCGCCGCGCGCATCACGGGCGCGCCTCGGAACGCGCTCTATGCGGCGGCGCTCAAGCGCCGCGGCGAGCGCTGAAGCGCGCGCGGTAGAATCGCGCCTGCGCCGCGACCGCGGCAATGACTCGCGCCCCTGCCTTGGACTCGCTCACCTTCATCCGCCCCGACGACTGGCACCTGCACCTGCGCGACGGCGCGGCCATGGCCGCGGTGCTGCCCGATACCGCGCGGCGCTTTGCGCGCGCGATCGTGATGCCGAATCTGAAGCCCCCGGTGCGCACCACCGCCGACGCGCTGGCCTATCGCGAACGCATCCTCGCGGCGCTTCCTGCGGGGGCGCGGTTCGAGCCGCTGATGACGCTCTATCTCACCGACGACACGCCGCCCGAGGAGATCGCGCGCGCGAAGCTCTCGGGCCGGGTGCAGGCGGTCAAGTACTACCCGGCCGGCGCAACCACCCATTCGGACGCGGGCGTAACGCGCATCTCGCGCTGCTTCGCGGCGCTGGAGAAGATGGCCGAGCTCGGTGTGCCGCTGCTGGTGCATGGTGAGGTCACCGACCCGGTAGTCGACGTCTTCGACCGCGAGAAGGCGTTTATCGAGGATGTGCTCGGGCCGCTGGTCGAGCGCTTTCCCTCCATGCGGGTGGTGCTCGAGCACATCACCACGCGCGACGCGGTGCACTACGTCGAAGTCACCGGGCCGAATATCGCGGCCACGATCACCGCCCACCACCTGCTGCTGAACCGCAATGCGCTGTTTCAGGGCGGCATCCGACCGCACCACTACTGCCTGCCGGTGCTCAAGCGCGAGCAGCATCGCGAAGCGTTGATCGAGGCGGCCATCTCGGGCAACCCGAAGTTCTTTCTCGGCACCGACAGCGCGCCTCACGCGAAGCACACCAAGGAGAACGACTGCGGCTGTGCCGGGATCTATACCGCGCACGCGGCGATTGAGCTCTATGCCACCGCCTTCGAGGAGGCGGGCGCTCTCGATCGGCTCGAGGGCTTTGCGAGCCTGCATGGGCCGAAGTTCTACGGCTTGCCGCCGAATCAGGAAAAGATCCGCCTGGAGCGCCGGGCGTGGAACGTCCCGGCCGTGCTCGGCTTCGGTGAGCATCAGCTGGTGCCGCTGCGCGCCGGGGAATCGCTGCCGTGGAGCCTCGCCTGAGCGGCGTGCCGGCGTTTCCGTCGGTCGGCTTCCAGCACCCGATCTTCGAACCCCTGCGTCCCGCGCTCGAGCGCCTCGCCGGAGAGGACTGGCCGGATTGGGCGCGCCTGAACCGTCTCGCGGAGGAGCTAGGCGCCGAGCCGCGCACCGCAAGCGGCCAGCCGGTACGCTTCGTGCCGCCTTCCGCCGCGCGGGAGAATTATGAGCTGCGCGTGTTCCGCACCGGTGCAGTGCAGACGCGGCCGCGCAATTGGCACGACCTGTTCAACGCCCTCGCCTGGCTCGCCTATCCGCGCACCAAGGCAGCGATCAACGCCTTGCACGCCGCGCGTATCCCGCATGAGGGCAAGCAGCGCAGCCCGCTGCGGGACATGCTGACGCTGTTCGACGAGGGAGGCGTGATCGTGGCCGCTGACGATGCCACGCTCGCCGAGCTCGTGCGCGCGTGCCGCTGGCGAGAGTTGTTCTGGGCACAGCGCGACCGCCTTGTGGCCGGCATGCGCCTGCACGTGATCGGCCACGCAGTGATGGAGAGCGCGCTCGCGCCCTGGCCCGGGATCACCTGCAAGGCGATGCTGTTCCAAGTCGGGCGCGCCGCGCTCGAAGGCTCACCCCAAGCACTGCAGCAGGTGCTCGATGGGCGCGCCGCGGAATGGCTGGACGCCCATGCGGCACACGGCACCCCACGAGCGCTCGCGCCCCTGCCGGTGTTCGGGTATCCGGGCTGGCTACCGCAAAGCGCGCACGCCGAGTTCTACGACGATGCGCGATACTTCAGGCCGCTGCGCGACGGGGAGCCGAACGCCGCCTGAGTCCGCTACGGGAACGCGGGGTAGCGCGTCGCGATCCCCTTGGCGGCCGCCTCCGGATGGCGCGCCTGCACCAGCTCGCGGACCTGCTGCACGCGGCCATACGGCACATCGACCATCAGCAGGATCTTGCCGTTCTCGATATCGGCCGCGAACTGCTTGAGGCGCGAGTTCGGCACCGCCGCCGCGGCCATGCTCGCCATCCAGGCGCCGAGCACCGCGCCGACCAATGCGGCAATCAAGACTGCGACCAGCTGCGGATGGGTTCCCTCGGGCGGAAACGCGACGATGACCGCGCCCAGCACGAGGCCGCCGACGCCACCGATGGCCAGGCCGATTCCGGCGCCGTGCACGAGATCGGTCTTCTGCATTACGCTCGCCTCGTGCAGCTCGCCAAGTTCCGTGCCGCGTTTGGCCAGGAAATGCATATAGCGGTCCTCGACGCGCGCGAGCAACAGGTCGTTCGCGGTGTTGCGGGCGCTTTCAACGTCGGGAAGGAGGAAGTACAGGCGTCTACGCATGGCGAGTCTCCGATCGGGCACTCCCCTTTTCCATTATTTTTTTACTCCTCGCCTCCAGGCAGGTCAAGGCGCTCGCTGCGGCGCGGTAGAATGAGCATGGGAGCTGGCCAGGCGGCCGCTGTGCGTTCGCGCGCAGAGGAAAGTCCGGGCTCCACAGAGCGGGATGCGGGGTAACACCCCGGCGCGTATAAACGCCGCGCGAGCGGCGCGAAGGCGACGAACAGGGCCACAGAGACGAGTCCCCGTCCGCAAGGTCGGGGGGTGAAACGGGCAACCTCCATCCGGAGCAATACCAAATAGGCAAGCGCCTGAGGCCGGCTCGGCCGAGCTTGCGGGTAGGTAGCAACAGGGGCGGGGGCGAAAGCCCCCTTCTCCCGACGAGCCCCGAGGCAACTTCGGGCCCAGAGGAATGGCTGCCATGGCGCTGCCGGTCTCCGGCCGGCGCCAACAGAACCCGGCTTATCGGCCGGCTCTCACTGTTCTTGAGTCGGCGACCCCTCGGGACGTCGCGGTAGCGCGCACGGGAGGCGTGGGTTTTGTCACGGACAAACCGCTTTTCTGCGGGATTCGTGCCCTACGTGCTTGCCCTGTCGCCGCGGTTCATGGCAAAAGAGGTTACATGGCAGTCCCTTACAAAGTGGTGAGCGGCGCCTTCACCGAGCGGCCGCGGTCCGCATCCAACGGACCCGCTCCTGGCCGGATTCGGCCGCAGGCGGCGCCCGCCCTGTACCGTCTGCTCGCGGATAGCGCGCTCTACCGTGCCGCATTCAGTGCTTGCGGCTTCCCGCTTGCGCTGGTCGATGCTGGACACGGTCAGGCCTTCGTTGAAGTCAACCCGGCGTTTGAGGGATTCTTCGGCTACAGAGCGGCGGAAGCACGCGGTCGTGCCTTTGCCGCACTGATCCTGCACGGAGACGCGTCGGTTGCCGAGAGGCTGTTCGACCATGGCTCGTCATGCTGGCGGCTGCGTGCCTGGCGCAAGGACGGCGCCGTACTTGAAGTGGAAGTCACTGCAGGGGCGGTACGCGACACCGATGGGCGTCTGACGCATTGGATGCTGGGCTTCGCCGACTGCGGCGAGCACGCCCGGATGCGCGGGCGCGTAGCGACCGAGGCCTCCGGCACGGACGCCTGACGCGGCGCGCGCTCAGTCGTCCTTCGACTGCAACGACTGCCACAAATCGAACAGCATCATCGCGAAACCGATCAGCACGACCGCCCACAGCGCGGTCTCCTTCAGTTTTAGCGCCACCGGTCCGATGAATCCGGCCAGCAGCACGATGGCGACCAGTCCGGCGATGATCTTGATGGTCATTTCGCTTCTCTCCCGAAAAAAGCAGGGACTCAGCCCAGGGCCTTCATCCTAGCGTCCGACTCAAGCCGGCGCGTCATTCTCGCTCTGTACGCGGGTGGTGAGCCAGCGCGCGGTGCGCAGCAATCGCGCGTCGTCGTTGCGCCGGCCCACGAGTTGCAGGCCGAGCGGCAAGCCTTCGCTCGAACGCATGAGCGGTAGATTGAGCGCCGGCATCCCGCACAGCGTCCACAGCGTGCAAAACGACGGGTCGCCGGTGGAGCCCAGGCCTCTCGGCGCGGCGCCGGGCGCCGCCGGTGTGACGATGGCATCGCAGCGCTCGAACAGCGCCTCGAAGCCGTCGTTCAGCAGCTCGATGCGCGCCACGGCGCGCTGATAGTCTAGGGCCCGCACTTCGCGGCCGCGCTCGAGTTGCGCCCGCAGCGACTCGCTCAGGCGCTCGCGACCCTTCTCCCACTCACGGTCGAGATTGGCCGCCATCTCCGCCTCCATGATGGTGCGATGCCAGTCGAGCGCCTTTTGCGCGATCTCGGGGATCTCGATCTCGATCAGCCTGTCGCCCAGTACCTCGGCGAGCTCCTCGAACGCCGCCCGCGTGTCGGCATCGGCGCGCTCCCACACCGGCGTCTTGACGAACGCCAGCATTGGCACGAGCGGCGGCTCCCCCTGCACGGCGGCGCCGAACGGGATGCGCGCGCGCGGCCGCGTGTCCGGGTCGCGCGCGTCGACACCCACGAGCTGCTCGGTCGCGAGAGCGACGTCCTCCAGCGTGCGCGCGAACACGCCGACATGATCGAGAGTGCGCGAGAGCTTCATAACGCCACCGCGCGGAATCAACCCGTGCGAGGGCTTGAAGCCGTAGACGCCGCAGAAAGCCGCCGGCCGGATGACCGAGCCGTTGGTCTGGCTACCCAGCGCAAGCGGCGCCATACCGACGGCCACTGCAGCCGCGGAGCCGGACGACGATCCGCCGGGCGTGCGCTCCGCATCATGCGGATTGCGCGTCTTGCCTGGCTGATAGGTGGCCATCTCGGTGGTCACCGTCTTGCCCATGATGACGGCGCCCGCCGCCCGCAGCAGCGCGACCGCCGTGGCATCCGCAACCGGCATGCGGCCGGCGTGCAGCACGGTACCGTCCTCGGTTGGCATGTCGAGCGTATCGAAGATGTCCTTCACCGCCACCGGCACGCCATGCAGCGGCCCGCTCGCCCTGCCTTCGCGCCGGTCCTCGTCACGCGAGCGCGCCTGCGCCAGCGCATGCTCCGGATCGAGATAGGTCCAGGCCTGAACCTTCTCATCCACCTCGCGCACGCGTGCAAGGCAGGCCGAGACGTACTCCTCCGAGCTCAGCGAACCTTCGCGGATCGCGCGTGCGGCGTCGGTTGCCGTCAGCCAGTTCACTTGCGAAGCGTCCATGATTGCCTCAGCGAACACCGTAAAACACGTCGGGCAGCCAGAACACCAGCTGCGGAAAGACGTACACCAGGATCATCGTGATAAACACCATCGTGAGAAACGGGAAGCAACCCTTGAAAATGGTGACCAGCTGCACGTGCGGCGGCGCGATGCCCTTCAGGTAATACGCCGACATCGCCATCGGCGGTGTCAGGAAGGAGGTCTGCAGGTTGAGCGCCACCAGGATGCCGAACAGCATCGGGTCGACGTTGAAGTGCGCAAGCAGCGGAAGGAAGATCGGCACGAAGATGATAATGATCTCGCTCCACTCGAGCGGCCAGCCCAGCAGGAAGATGATGAATTGGGCGAGGATCAGGAATCCCACGGTGCCCAGATCGAGGCCCAGCACGAACTCCTTGATGATCCCCTCGCCGCCCAGGTACGAGAAGACCGACGAGAACGTCCACGAGCCGACGAACAGAAAGCACACCATCGCGGTCGTGCGCGCGGTGAGGTACACCGCCTCCTGCAGGCGCGGCCATGTGAGCGCTCGGTACGCCGCTGCCAACAGCATGGCACCAAGCGCACCGACCGCGGCCGCTTCCGTCGGGGTCGCCAGGCCGAACAGGATCGAGCCGAGCACCGACATGATCAGCAGCGCAAGCGGCACGAACGCCTGCATCAGCAGCAGGATCACCCTGTACCACGGGATGTTCGTCTCCGAGCGCGGCAGCTTGGGCGCGACCTTGGGATTTATCACGGCTCGGCCGATCACGAACACCATGTACAGGCCGGCCAACAGGAACCCCGGCAGCAGCGCGGCCGCATAGAGCTTGACCACCGAAACGGCGGAAGTCGCCGAGTACACGATCAGCATGATCGACGGCGGGATCAGGATGCCGAGCGTGCCGCCGGCGCAGATCACCCCCGCCGAGAGCTTCTGGTCATAGCCTGCCTTGAGCATCGCCGGAAAGGCGAGCAGCCCCATCAGCGTCACTACCGCGCCGACGATGCCGGTGGCGGTCGCGAACAGCGCGCAGGTGATGAGCGCGGCCACCGCCATGGCGCCGGGCACGAAGCGCAGCGCCACCTGCAGGCTGTAGAACAGCCGATCGAGGATGTTGGAGCGTTCGACGACGTAGCCCATGAACAGGAACAGCGGCACCGCCACCAGCACGTCGTTGTTCATCACGCTGAAGGTGTTCTGCGTCAGCAGGTAGAACACGCGGCTGTCGAAGAATGCCTGGTCGGGCTGGAAGTAGGCGTAGTAGCCGAACGCCACCCCCATCGCCATCAGCGTGAAGGCGATGGGGAACCCGAGCAGGATGATGAAGATGAACAGCCCCAGCATTACCAGGGCGATGACCGGGTCGCTCATTTTTTCTCTCCGGCAGCGGTCGCTTCAGCCGCCATCTTCGCCGCGTGTTCGCGGGCGATGACCTCCTCGAGTTCCTCGACGTCGTGCAGCCGTGGCGCCCAGGCGTTATCCTTGAGGCACTGAATGCAGCGCATCACTTCGGCGATGCCCTGCAGTGCGAGCATCGTGGCGCCAAAAGGAATCAGCAGCTTGAGCGGCCAGACCGGCACGCCCGCGGGGCTGTTGACGCTCACCTCGCGGATCTTGAACGCGTCGTAGCCGTACGCCCAGCCTGCGTACATCAAAGCGAGCACACCGGGGAAGAAGAACAGGATGTACAGCACCAACTCGACGGTCGCCTGCGTGCGCGGCCGCCACAACCGATAGAAGACATCGCCGCGC
>JBFKUL010000013.1:0-22858 GCA_041635755.1 Burkholderiales bacterium
CGGCTGTAGGTATCTGAAGGAACGCCGTGAAGCCAGATCACGTAGCCTTTGCGACCCAGACGCCGGTCCCACTCGTTCGGATAGTTGATGGGGTACGCGCCAGAACCGTAGAAATCCGTGAGCTTCTGGCGCGGCAGATTGGCGGTCACGTGATACACGCCGACCGGGGTCTTCTGGTCGCCCTCGCGAGTCTTTTCGATGCCGCGCTTGCCGAGCGTCACGTAGAAATCCGATGCAAGGCGCGGCCGACCCGCGTCGTTCTCGAACACGTACATGCGCGAGCGTCGCGAGTCCACGATGAAGACGTGCTTCTGCTCTGCCTGCAGCTGCAGGACGAAGCGCGGCACGAGCTCGGTTCCCGGCCGCTCGCGATAAGCCTGCAGTCGCGCCAGCGCTTCGGCGCGCAGATCCTCGACGCGCTCTCGCGGCACGGTCTTCGCGACGTTGCCGAACGTCTCGAGCGGCCGCCCTCGCGCGAGCAGCAGGTCGCCGCGGATCAGATGCGCGAGGCGGAAATTCGGGTGCGCCCTGAGCAGCGCTTCCACCCGCTCCAGCGCGAGATCGAGCCGGTGGGCGCCGATGGCCTCGAGGACCTGGGCCAGACCACGCTCCGGCGTTGCGGTCGCAGCGCCTTCGCGTGCCGCCGCCGGCGCGAGGCACGCCACGCAAAGCGCGAGCGCGAGCAGCGGCCGTAGCACGAGGCCCGCCGCGCGCATCAGTTCGACACCCTCTCCTGCCGAATGAGCCAGCGGCCGTCGGCCTTGACCATCTCCAGCGTCTTGTTGCTCGACCCGTTGAACCGGTCGGACTCGTAGTCCTGATGGAACGTGACCGTCGCCCGGGTCGCGCTCTCGATCTTGACCTTCGGGTTGCTGATTGACACCGAGATCGTCTTGGGTCCCGTCACGCGCTCGCGACGCACTTTCTCCCATGCTGCGCGCGCTTCGCCTCCGGGCGTCCTGAAATCCCTCGCATAGTGGGATAGATAGGCGTTCGCGTCACGGCTCGACCAGTCTTTGGCCCAGGCGTCCACCGCGGCCAACACTTCGCTCGCAGGGGATGGGGCGGGTGCCGCGGCGGGCTTGAGTGCCGCGACCGGCGTGGCCGCGGGCTTGGGCTCGGGCTTGGTTTCGACGACGGGCTTTGGCGCGGCGGGCTTGGCCTCGGCCGGGGCCTCCACGACGGGTTTCGACGCAACGCTCGCGGACTGAGCCGCCGACGCCGTGACGACCGGTGCGTTCGCGCGCGGCGCGCTGCCGACGAGATCGCGCACCAACGCGAGCTTGTTCTGCGCTCCGGCGTTGGAGGAGTCCAGCTGCAGTGCCTTGTCGTAAGCCTGGCTCGCAAGCTTCGCGTAGACATCGCCCAGATTCTCGTACGCCGTGGCGTAACTCGGATGCGTGCGAATCGATTGTTCGAGCGAGCCGCGCGCCTTGTCGTACTGGCCTTGCGAGGCGTAGATCACCGCGAGATTGTTGTAGGGCTCGGGCAGCTCGGGATAATCCTGCGTCAGTTTCTGGAAGATCTCGAGCGCTTCGCGCGTATTGCCCTGCTCGGTGAGAATCAGGCCTTTGAGGAAGCGCGCCTGCGGATCGCGCGGTTTGGCTGCAAGCACTTTGTTGACGCGCTCGAGCGCCTGTTGATGCTGACCGGACTTGAGCAGACGGCTCGCATCCTGAAGGTCATCCGCGCGCGCGACGCTCGTCACCAGAAGGCCGAACAGGAGCGCGCATGCAAGCTTCAAGGACGCAGGGAGGACCGAGTTCGCAGCGAGCATTGTGTTATACTTTTCAAGGCTCTACGAAAAGAACTTATTCTAGACTAAGCACCGCCTGACCACAACTTCGGTGCGCATTGTTGCGCCGCAGGGCGGATGACCTGAGCCTTGGAAGCCCAACCGACCAGTGAGTTCCGCGGCCCCGCCCCGGACCGTCGCGACCGCACAATCCCCAGATGCTGACGATCTACAACACGCTGGCGAGGTCAAAGCAGCCGTTTGTGCCGATTCGCCCGGGAAAGGTGCGCATGTACGTCTGCGGTATGACCGTGTACGACTATTGCCACCTGGGCCACGCGCGGGTCATGGTGGTGTTCGACGTCGTGCGACGCTGGCTGCGGGCGCGCGGGTATGCCGTGACCTATGTGCGAAATATCACGGATATCGACGACAAGATCATCCGTCGTGCGCTAGAGAACCGCGAGACGATTGGCGAGCTCGCCGCGCGGTTCATCCGTTTCATGGATGAGGATGCTGCGGCACTGGGTATCGAGAAACCGGATCACGAGCCGCGTGCGACGCAATTCGTGCCGCAGATGCTCGCTCTGATCGAGCGCCTCGAGGCGAAAGGGCTCGCTTATCGGGCAACCGATGGCGACGTGAACTTTGCGGTGCGCAAGTTTCCGGGATATGGACGCCTGTCCGGCAAGTCGCTCGACGAATTGCGCGCGGGGGAACGCGTGGAGGTCGGCGGCGCGAAGGACGATCCGCTGGATTTCGTGCTATGGAAACGGGCCAAACCCGGCGAGCCCAGCTGGACATCGCCCTGGGGCGCCGGTCGCCCGGGATGGCACATCGAGTGCTCCGCGATGAGCTGCGCCGTGCTGGGCGAGCATTTCGATATTCACGGCGGCGGGCAGGATCTGCAGTTCCCGCATCACGAGAACGAGCTGGCGCAATCGGAAGGCGCGAGCGGCGGGCGCTTCGTCAACGTCTGGATGCACAACGGTTTCGTGCGCGTCGACGAAGAGAAGATGTCGAAGTCCCTGGGCAACTTCTTCACCATTCGCGAAATCCTGGCGCTGTTCGACCCCGAGGTGGTGCGATTCTTCATCGTGCGCGCGCATTACCGCAGCCCGCTCAACTACTCGGACGTGCACATGCACGACGCGAGGGGCGCGCTGACGCGGCTCTACACCGCCCTGAAAGGCGCCGACGTTGACGAGGCGGAGGTCGACTGGAAGGAACCTCACGCGCAACGCTTCGAGCAGGCGATGGACGACGACTTCGGCACGCCGGAAGCGGTTGCGGTGCTGTTTGAGCTCGCCAACGAGATCAACCGTGGCCGCAGCGAGCTTGCGCCGCAGTTGCGTGCGCTGGGAAAGATCCTCGGCGTCCTGCAGCGCGATCCAAAGGAATTTCTGCAGGGCAGGCTCGCGGGCCGCCTGGATGAGGCCGAAATTGAACGCCGCATCGCAGAGCGCGCGGCGCTCAAGCGTGCGAAGGATTATGGGGGCGCCGACCGCGTCCGCGCGGCGCTCCTTGAGGCCGGTGTAATCCTGGAGGACAGCGCGGCGGGCACCTCCTGGCGCCGCAAGTAGGCGCCACTCAGTGCTTGAACTGCCCGTCCTTGCCGATGATGGTCAGCTCGACGAACGCGCTGCCATTGTGGTTGGTCGGCGAAAAGCCGATGACGTAGCCGCCGGCGTCGTAGTTCGACATGTTGTCGAGCGCCTGCATGAACGCTTCGCGCGTCAGTTTCGGTCCGGCGCGGCGGATCGCCTCGGCCGTGACCTTGGCGGCGATGAACGCCTCGAGCGAGGTGAACGAATAAACCTTCTTGCCTAGCAGGCTTTCGATCGCGGCGCGGTACTCTGCAACCACCGGTACCGACAGGCGCGAGAACGGCGGCACGACTTGTGCAATGGCGACACCGAAGCCATCCTTGCCGAGCTCCTCGGCGAGCGGCGTGGAGCCGGGAAAGGAGTTGCTGACCATCTGCGCGGTGGAGCCGGTCTTCTTGGCGCCGCGAATGAAATCTGCGCTGGCCTTGTACAGGGTTGTAAGGATTACCACCTCCGGGTTGCCCTCGAGCACCGCTTTGACACCCCCGGCAATGTCGGGATTGCGCCGGTCCTTGAACGCGGCCACAGAGACCGGTGTCAGATTGCGTTTCTTGAGCGCGCGCTCGACCGCGGCGTAGTTCTCCTTGCCGACGACGTCGTCGTAGTGGACGATCGAGAAGCGCGAAATGCCGAACAACGAGTAGTGATCGACGATCTTCTCGAGCTCGTCGGCGTAGCTCGCGCGCATGTTGTAGACGTACTTATGGAACACGCGCATCGGGTCCGCGCCGGTGAAGGGCGACAGGAACGGCACCTTGTGCTTTTCGACCAGCGGCAGCGCGGGTCGCGACAGCGTTGCGCTGGCATAGCCGAAAAGCGCGAACACTCCGATGTCCTCGATCAGTTTTTGCGTGTTTTCGGCCGAGCGCTTGGTGTCGTTCGCGTCATCCAGCGTCGCCAGCTCGATTTTGCGTCCATTGATGCCGCCGCCGTCGTTCACTTTCTTGAAATAGGCGAGCGCGCCGTCGCGGATATCCTCGCCGAGCGCCTTGTTGGCCCCGGAAAGCGGCGTCGACTGTCCGATGAGGATGCGGTTCGAGGTGACGCCCTGCGCATGCGCGCCGGCCGTTGCCAGCGCGATGATGAGTGCCCCGACGCCCCCGCGCAGCCACATCCTCGTCACCCGCTATGTCGTTGTAGGTATGACGCGATTCTGTGACGCGGTTCAGAAGCGCGTCAAGCTGCATCGCAGGACGGGGTGATATGTTTCACGGTCCGGTGCAACTTGGCGCGCGGCAGCAATCGCCGCGGAGCCTTTCCATGCGGACGCTCCGGCTGCGGGGCGCGTAGCGTACTGCGCGACGATGGTCGTACCCGCGCCCCGGAAGGCAGCGCTCGCATCCGCGCCAAGGCCTCGCGGTGCGCCGGGAGCAAAGTGCATTTCGATGGGGTTACAGCCGCCGCGCGCAAGTCATTCACGCGGCGGCCGCGTGCGCTAGCCCTCGAAGAACTCCTTGACCTTGTCGAGCCAGCTCCTGCTGCGCGGATTGTGCCGCGCAGCGTCCTGGTCGCTGATGGTCTCGAACTCGCGCAGCAGCTCCCGCTGCCGCTCGGTGAGATTGACCGGCGTCTCGACCACCACATGGCAATACAGATCGCCTTTCGCCTGGCTGCGCACGCCCTTGATGCCCTTGCCGCGCAGGCGAAACACCTTGCCGCTCTGCGTCTCCGCGGGCACCTTGATGCGCGCGGAGCCATCGAGGGTAGGGATCTCGATGTCGCCGCCGAGCGCCGCAGTCGCAATCGACACCGGCATCTCGCAGTGCAAGTCGTCGTGGTCACGCTGGAACACGGCATGCTTCTTGATGTGCGTCTGCACATAAAGATCGCCCGGCGGGCCGCCGTTCACGCCGGGCTCGCCTTCGCCCGAGAGGCGCACGCGGTCGCCTTCATCGACACCGGCGGGGATGCGTACCGAGAGCGTTTTTTGCTGCTTGACGCGGCCCGTTCCGTTGCACGTGGGGCAGGGGTTCGGAATAACCTTGCCGCCGCCGTGGCAGCGCGGACAGGTCTGAGCGATCGAAAAGGGGCCCTGTGAGATGCGTACTTGGCCCGCGCCGTGGCAGGTGGGACAAGTCTGAGCGTGGCTGCCCTTGCGCGCGCCGCTGCCGCCGCACACCTCGCACGAGGCCATGCTCGGAATGCGGATCTTGGTCTCGAAGCCGTGCGCCGCCTGCTCGAGCGTGATCTCGAGGTTGTAGCGCAGGTCGGCGCCGCGGAATACGTTCGAGCGTCCCGCGCGGCCGCCGCCGAAGATCTCGCCGAAGATGTCGCCGAAGATGTCGCCGAAGCCGCCACTGAAGCCCCCGGCGCCACTGCCGCTGTGGGGGTCGATGCCGGCGTGGCCGAACTGGTCGTAGGCGGCGCGCTTCTGCGGCTCGCCGAGCACTTCATAGGCTTCCTTTGCCTCCTTGAAGTGCCCCTCAGCGGCGGGATTGTCCGGATTGCGGTCCGGATGCCACTTCATGGCGAGCTTGCGAAACGCCTTCTTGATGTCATCGTCGCTCGCGTCGCGATTGACGCCGAGAATCTCGTAGTAGTCGCGTTTCGCCATATTCCCGCCGCTACCTCCGTGGACGACAAACGGCCGGGCCGGCAACACGCGCTCGGCATCGAGCGGCGCGCCACGACCCGGCCGGTCAGGGCATGCCGCCCAAGCGGCGCGCCCGACCGTGCGTTAGCCGGTCTTCTTGTCCTTCACCTCCGTGAACTCGGCATCGACGACGTTCTCTTCGTCCTTCTTGCCGGTCGCGGTCTGTTCCCCTTCGGCGGCGCCCGCCTGCGCGCCCTGCTGGGCCTGTTGCGCTTGCGCATCCGCGTACATCTTCTCGCCCAGCTTTTGCGAGGCCTGCGCGAGCGCCTGAGCCTTGGCGTCGATCGTCGCCTTGTCGTCCGTCTTAAGGGCTTCCTCGGCCTCCTTCAACGCGGTCTCGATCTTCTCCTTCTCGCCGGCTTCCAGCTTGTCGCCGTAGTCCTTGAGCGATTTCTTGATCGAGTGCACCAGCGCCTCGCACTGGTTGCGCGCGTTGACGAGCTCGAGCGCCTGGCGGTCTTCCTCGGCGTGCGCCTCGGCATCCGACACCATCTTGCGGATCTCCTCCTCGGAAAGGCCGGAGCTTGCCTGGATCTTGATCTTCGCTTCCTTGCTCGTGGCCTTGTCCTTCGCAGAGACGTGCAGGATGCCGTTGGCGTCGATGTCGAAGGTCACCTCGATTTGCGGCATGCCGCGCGGCGCCGGGGGCAGCTCGGCCAGGTTGAATTGACCCAAGCTCTTGTTGCCCGAGGCCATGTCGCGCTCGCCCTGGAGCACGTGCACCGTCACCGCGGTCTGGTTATCGTCCGCCGTCGAGAACACCTGCTGCGCCTTCGTCGGGATGGTGGTGTTCTTCTTGATCAGCTTGGTGAACACGCCCCCGAGCGTCTCGATACCGAGCGAGAGCGGCGTCACGTCGAGCAGCAGCACGTCCTTGACGTCGCCCTTGAGCACGCCGGCCTGGATCGCCGCGCCGATTGCCACCGCCTCGTCCGGGTTCACGTCCTTGCGAGGCTCCTTGCCGAAGAACTCCTTCACTTTCTCCTGCACCTTGGGCATGCGGGTCATGCCGCCCACCAGGATCACATCCTGGATGTCCGAGGTTTTGACCTCGGCATCCTTGATCGCGATGCGGCAGGGCTCGATGGTGCGCGCGATCAGGTCGTCGACCAGCGATTCGAACTTCGCGCGCGAGAGCTTCATCGCCAGGTGCTTCGGACCCTTGGCGTCGGCCGTGATGTAGGGCAGGTTGACCTCGGTCTGCTGCGACGAGGACAGCTCGATCTTTGCCTTCTCGGCCGCGTCCTTGAGGCGCTGCAGCGCAAGCACGTCGCTGCGCAGATCGATACCTTGCTCCTTCTTGAACTCGTCGCAGATGTAGTCGATCACGCGCTGATCAAAGTCCTCGCCGCCCAGGAACGTGTCCCCGTTCGTGGAGAGCACCTCGAATTGCTTTTCGCCCTCGACGTCGGCCAGCTCGATGATCGAGATATCGAAGGTGCCTCCGCCCAAGTCGTAGACGGCAACCTTGCGATCGCCTTTGCCCTGCTTGTCCATGCCGAACGCCAGTGCGGCCGCGGTCGGCTCGTTGATGATGCGCTTGACTTCCAGTCCGGCGATGCGCCCGGCGTCCTTGGTCGCCTGGCGCTGGGAGTCGTTGAAGTACGCCGGCACCGTAATCACGGCCTCGGTGACTTCCTCGCCGAGGTAATCCTCGGCGGTCTTCTTCATTTTGCGCAGCACTTCGGCGGAAACCTGCTGCGGCGCGATTTTCTTGCCTCGCACCTCGACCCATGCGTCGCCGTTATCGGCTTTGAGGATCTTGAAGGGCATCAGGCTGATGTCCTTCTTCACCTCTTTTTCCTCGAAGCGCCGCCCGATCAGACGCTTCACCGCGTAAAGCGTGTTCTGCGCGTTGGTGACGGCCTGGCGCTTGGCCGAGGCGCCGACGAGGATCTCGTCCTCGTCCGTGTACGCCACGATGGAGGGCGTGGTTCGTGCGCCTTCCGAATTCTCGATCACCTTGGGCTTTCCGCCCTCCATGATCGCGACGCAGGAATTGGTGGTGCCCAGGTCGATGCCGATGATCTTTGCCATGTTCGTTCCCCGTGTTGGGTGTCCTCGTACGGATGCTCAAATCAATGTTGTATATGGGGTTTCGGGCGCGGCTTTCAAGCGTCGTTGGCAGGCCGGGGCTTCGCGACGGTCACCAGTGCGGGACGCACGACCCGCTCGTTCAGCGTGTAGCCCTTCTGCATTACTTCCACGACGGTGTTCGGTTCCGCGTCGGACTCGACCACGGCCATCGCCTGGTGGCGGTTCGGATCGAAACGCTCGCCTGCGGCGGGCGCGATCTCAGCCACGTTTGATTTGTCGAACGCGGTACGCAGCTGCTTGAGCGTCAGTTCCACGCCGCCGCGAAGCGTTTTCGGATCGACGACCTCTGCGCCAAGCGCCGCCTCGAGGCTATCGATCACGGGCAGCAATTCCTGGACGAAGCTTTCCACCGCGAATTTCTGCACCGTCGCCATGTCCGCCGCGGCGCGCTTTCGCGCATTGTCTGCATCCGCTACGGCGCGCAGCCAAGCATCGCGTTGTTGCTCGAGCTTGGCCTGCGCCTCGGCGAGCCGGGTTTCCAGGTTTGGTTCTTCAACGGTTTCGCCCGCGGGCTGCGTATTCGGATCGTTCCGGGTATCTTGCTGCGCGTCGTCAGGGGGTTCGGGTCTTTGGCTGGGGTCGGACATGGCTAATGCGTGAATCGCCTGCAATCTCCTTGATATGGGGATGGTCTTGGGCGCTTCAAGGGCTTTGTGTCGAGTCATGACAGAATGGCGGAATGAGTGAAAAAGCCAAGCAGATCATTGACCTGAGCCGGGAGCCGGACACGCGTCTGGCGCCTGCGGCGATCGCGGCTGTACGCACGTTGCGGTCCGGGACGGAGCTGTGCCTGCTGACGCGCGATGACCCGGCGCTGTTGATGCAGAGCCTGAACCTGCAGTTCCGCTCCGCGCTTGCGTGGCGGGCGGAGGCGCGCGTGGATCATTGGGAGACCTCGATCCAGCTCGCGACGGACTCGCCCCCCGTCGATACCGTGGAGGCCCTGGTGCGTGATCATCGCCGTCTGAACGAACTGCTCGGCAAAGCGCTGCGTCGTCTAAACGCAGGCGACATGACCGGCGCAGCGCCGATGCTTCAGCACTTCGTCGCCGGACTGCGTGCCCATCTGAGCGTGGAGGACGAAATCCTCGCGCCGGTGCTGGGTCCGCGACCGGTGCCCGAGCCGCTGCAGACCATGCTGCATGAGCACGACGAACTCAGGCAGCAGATCGAAGCTCTGATTCAGTCGCTCGAGGCGCCCGCGGAGGGTGAAGCGCCGCAGGCTTGGGAAGTCGAGCCGTTCGTTGCGCTCCTTTCGGGGACGCTCGCGAAGCACGAGCATCGCGAAGAGGAGCACCTGTTTCCGCTCTGGCAGCGGCAGCTGGCTGTGCTCCCCGCCGAGCAGCGCGAGGCCCTTTTCCGGCGCCTGCAGGCGGCGCTTGCCGCCTAGCGTGCCGCGCCGAGCGCAGCGGCACGGCGCGCGCGCTGCGCCGCGCGTTCATCGTTTTCGGTGCGAATCGGCCAGCCGTGCTCGGCGCATAACGTCTCAAGCGTTCCGATCCATTCCGGCGATTCGTTCAGGCAGGGGACAAGGTGGAATTCGCGTCCGCCCGCGGCGAGGAACGCCCGCTTTGCGCCGATGCCGACCTCCTCCAGGGTTTCGAGGCAGTCCGCGACAAAGCCGGGGCACACCACATCCACGCGCGAGGTGCCTTCGCGAGCCATCTGCACGAGCGTCGGTTCGGTGTACGGCTGTAGCCAGGCGGCACGGCCGAAGCGCGATTGGAACGTCACCCGCCATTCGCGCTCGTCGAGCTCGAGCGCTTCCGCGAGCAGGCGCGCGGTCTTGTGGCACTCGCAGTGATACGGATCACCGCGCTCGAGGGCGAACTGCGGCAGGCCGTGAAAGCTCATGATGAGTTTGCCGCCACGGCCGTTCGCTCGCCAATGGCGCCGCACGCCGGAGGCGAGCGCCGCAATGTACGCGACATGGTCATGGAAATGTTTGATGAAGCGCAGCTCCGGGACATTGCGGGCGCGTGCCAACCAGGCGCCCACGGCGTCCATGGTGCTGGCCGTGGTGCTGGCCGCGTACTGGGGGTAAAGCGGTAGGACCAAAATGCGATCGCAGCCCGCGGTGCGCAGCCGGTCCAGTGCGGCGCCGATCGATGGCTCGCCATAGCGCATGGCGTGTTCGACGCGCCATGCAGGGTCGCGTGCGGCGAGCGACTTTGCCAGCAGCTCGGCCTGCTGCGCAGTGTGCACCGCAAGCGGCGAACCGGCATCGCTCCAGATCTCGGCGTATTTACGGGCCGAGCGCGCCGGGCGCACTAGAAGGATCACGCCGTAGAGAACTGGCAGCCAGAGCGCGCGAGGAATCTCGACGACGCGTGGATCGGACAGAAACTCGGCCAGGTAGCGTCGCACCGCGCCGGCGGTGGGCGCGGCCGGTGTGCCCAGGTTCACCAGGAGCACGCCGTCGCGCGCGCGGCTGCTGCGATGGTCGAACTGCGGCTCGGGTCGGAACCTGTCGACCACCTGGACTAGTTCTTGGAGAGCGCGCTCGAGACGAGCTTTGCCGTGATATCGACGATCGGGACCACCCGGTCGTAGGCCATCCGCATCGGCCCGATGACGCCGACGGTGCCGACGACCTCGCCGTCTACCTTGTAGGGCGCGGTGACCACGCTGACATCGTCCGGGGTGGTGACGCCAGACTCGCCGCCGATGAAGATCTGCACGCCGTGGCCGCGCAGCGACACATCCAGGATCTGCAGCAGCGAGGTCTTGCGCTCGAACAGATCGAACAGCTGCCGCAGGCGCGACATGTCCTGCGACAGATCGCGCACCGACAGCAGATTGCGTTCGCCGGAGATGACGTACTGCTCATCGCCTTCGGTGATCGCCTGATTGCCCGCTTCGAGCGCCGCGGCCATCAGTCGGATCATGTCCTGGCGGAGCTCGTGAAGCTCCTCGTGCAGGCGGGCGCGCACGTCCTCGAAGCTCTGGCCGGAGTAGTTCTGGTTGATGTAGTTGGCCGCCGAGACCAGCTCGGAGGGGGAGAACTCGCGCTCGGTGAACAGAATGCGGTTCTGCACATCGCCCTCGGGTGTCACCACGATCAGCAGAATGCGCTTCTCGGAGAGCTTCAGGAACTCGATCTGACGAAAGGCGATTGCGCGCCGCCGCGGCGTCATGACGATGCCCGCGAAGCGCGTCAGCTGCGACAGCAGGTGTGACGCTGCGTGGATCACGCGCTGAGGATTGTCCGGATGCAACTGGTCCTCGAGCCGGTGGATCTCGCCGGACTCGAGCGCCTTGACCACCAGCAGCGAGTCGACGAAGAAGCGGTAGCCCAGCGGCGTTGGCACGCGGCCGGCGGAGGTATGCGGGCTCGAAATGAACCCCATCTCCTCGAGATCCGACATCACGTTGCGGATCGTCGCGGGCGAAAGGTCGAGCCCCGAATAGCGCGAAAGCGTCCGCGAGCCGATCGGCTGGCCCTCGGCAATGTAGCGCTCGACCAGCGTTTTCAGCAGGATCTGGGCACGTTTGTCGAGCATTGGACGATTCTACACAAGGCCAAGTTAACGTGGCTTTGACCGCGCGGGCCGTGGCGGGGTTCGCGCGGTCCGCAGCTTGCACCCTTCGCCCGCGGCGCCCGCTGTGGTTAAATCGCCGCCATCATGCCTCTCGCCTTTCGCCGCGTCGCCTTGATCGGCAAGCAGCGCAGCCCCGAGATCGCGGCCTCGTTGCGGGCGCTGCGCTCGCTGCTGGACGCCCGGGGCTGCGAGGTGCTGCTCGAGACCGAGACCGCGAGCGCCCTCGGCGAGGGCGCCAAGGGGACCGGTTTCGAGTCGATCGGCGAGGGCGCGGACCTCGCGATCGTGGTGGGCGGCGACGGCACCATGCTTTCGGCGGCCAGGAATCTGGTGCGCCACCGCGTGGCGCTCACCGGAATCAACCAGGGTCGGGTCGGGTTCATGACCGACATTGCGTTGCAGGACATGCAGGCATCGATCGGCGCGATTCTCGATGGCCGCTATGCGATCGAGGAGCGCTCGCTGATCGATGCCGAGATCCGTCGCGACGGCAAGCTGCTGCTGCGCACGCTCGCGCTGAACGAGGCGGTGGTGGGCAAGGGTTCGCAGGGGCGCCTGATCGAGTTCGAGCTCTACCTGGATGGCGAATACGTCTACACGCTGCGTGCGGATGGCGTGATCGTCGCCACGCCGACGGGATCGACGGCGTATTCGTTGTCGGCGCAGGGTCCGATCCTGCATCCAAGCGTGCCTGCGTTTGCGCTCGTACCGCTCAATCCGCACACGCTCTCGGCACGGCCGGTGAGCGTGAGCGATCGCAGCTTGATCGAGATCGTGCTGGTGCGCGCGCTCGATGCACGCGCGCACTTCGACGGCTTCGCGCTGGCCGACATGGCGCAGGGCGACCGCCTGGTGCTGCGCCGCTCGAGCGATGCGATTCGCTTCGTTCACCCGCCGGGCTACCGCTACTTCGTGGTGCTGCGCGAAAAACTGCGTTGGAGCGAGGCGATGATGAAGGCGAGCGATCTGGATTAGACGACCATGCTGCGCGCGCTTGCGATTCGCGATTTTGTCATCGTCGAGGGCGCCGAGCTCGAGCTCGGCGCCGGCTTTACGGTGCTCAGCGGCGAAACCGGCGCGGGCAAATCGATCCTGGTCGACGCCATCGAGCTGCTGATGGGCGCGCGCGCGGATGCGAGCGTGGTCCGGGACGGCGCCGAGCGCGCCGATCTGTCTGCCGAGTTCGAGGTCAGCGAGCGCTCGCCGCTTGCGGCGTGGCTCGCCGAACGCGAGCTCGCCGGGGACCCGGGTACGCTGCTCTTGCGCCGGACCATTGACCGCTCCGGTCGCTCGCGCGCCTTCGTCAACGGCCACGCGTCGACGCTGGCGCAGCTGCGCGAGGCGGGCGAGTACCTCGTGGATATCCACGGGCAGCATGAGCACCAGTCGTTGCTGCGCGCGGCCGCGCAGCGCGAGCTGCTCGACGCGCATGCCGGCGCCGCCGAGCTGGTGCGCGACACCGCCGAGGCGTTTCGCGGCTGGAAGCGGCTCGAGGCGCTTGCGGCCGAAGCGCAAGAGCAATTCGCGCAGCGCGAGGCGGAGCGCGCGGAGCTGCAGGACAAGGCCAACGAGCTCAAGAGGCTGGCGCCTCGGGAAGGCGAATGGGAGGCGCTTGCCGCGGAGCACGCGCGCCTCGCGCATGGCTCGAGCCTGCTGGCGGGCGCGCAGTCCTCGCTCGAAGCGCTTTCGGAGGCCGAGGGCGCTTGTCTGCCGCAGCTTGCGGCGGTCGCGAGCCGGCTGCGCGCACTCTCCGAGCATGACGCAGCCCTTGCGCCGATCGTCGAGCTGCTCGAATCGGCCGATGCGCAGGCCGGCGAGGCGGTACGCGAGCTGCGCCATTACGCTTCGCGTGTCGAGCTCGATCCCGAGGCATTGCGCGCGAGCGAAGCGCGCATCGAGGTGCTGCACGCCGCAGGGCGCAAGCATCGCGTTCGGCCGCCCGAGCTCGTGCATCTGGCTGCGGAAATCAAGACGCGGCTCGCCGAGCTGGAGCTCGCTGTAGACCCCGAAGCGCTCGAGCGCGAAGTGGCGTCGGCGAGACGCCGCTACGAGGACTGCGCCAAGCGGCTGTCGGCCAAGCGCAAGAGTGCGGCGCAGGCGCTGGCCGCGGCCGTGACTCAGGGCATGCAGCAGCTCGCGATGGGCGGGGGACGCTTTGCGGTGGCCCTGCGCGCACTGCCGGCGCCTACGGCCGCGGGCCTGGAGGAAGTCGAGCTCGAGGTCGCCTCGCACCCCAGCCTGCCGCTGCGGCCGCTTGCCAAGGTGGCCTCCGGCGGCGAGCTCTCGCGCATCAGTCTTGCCATCCAGCTGGTTGCGAGCAGCGCCTCGCCCGTCGGCACTCTTGTGTTCGACGAGGTGGATGCGGGCATCGGCGGCGCGGTCGCCGAAATCGTCGGACGATCGCTCAAGCGGCTCGGCGGTACCCGCCAGGTGCTGTGCGTGACCCATTTGCCGCAGGTCGCCGCGCAGGGCGATACGCAATGGACGGTGATCAAGACGAGCGTACGCGGGCGTCTGTCGGTAACGGTGACGCAACTGGACCGTGCCGCGCGCATCGAGGAGCTGGCGCGCATGCTCGGAGGCAGTGCGATCACCGCAACGACGCGAAAGCACGCGGCCGAGCTGCTCGGCCGCTAGCGGGCGCCGCGTGGCTCAGTCCTTGTCCTGGCCGCTGGTGTCACGCGCGGCCTGGCGATACTCGCAGTCAGACTTGTTGCAATCGGCGTACAAGGCGAGCGAGTGGCCGCGCAGATCGAAGCCGCGCTGGCGCGTAATCGCCATCTGCCGCTTCTCGATCTCAGCGTCGTAGAATTCCTCGACGCGGCCGCATTGCAGGCACACGAGGTGATCGTGGTGTCCGCCCTCGTTCAGCTCGAACACCGCCTTGCCGGTCTCGAAGTGCTGGCGCGAAAGCAGCCCGGCCTGCTCGAACTGGGTTAGAACGCGGTAGACGGTCGCCAGACCGACGTCGATACCTTCCGCGATGAGCGTCTTGAAGACGTCCTCGGCAGAGAGGTGTCGCACCTTGCTCTGCTCGAAAAGCTCAAGGATTTTGCGGCGTGGCAGCGTGGCCTTGAGGCCGATTTCCTTCAGGCTTTGCGTCGAGCTCATCGCGCGAGGGGCCGGAAGTTGGGTTCGGCTATCATATAGTCTTTCGCCCGTTCCTGAGAACCGTTTCCTCCGTGCCGTTGCCGATTCGTGCGCTGATCGCCTCTGGTGGGCTTGCGCTCGCCGGTTGTCAATCCGTGCCGGAGCTGGTCCAGCCTTACCGCATGGAGATCCAGCAGGGCAACTTCGTCACGCAGGAAATGGTCTCGCGGCTCAAGCCCGGCATGTCGAAGGAGCAAGTGCGTTTTGTTCTGGGCACGCCGTTGCTGGTCGATATCTTCCACCCCGAGCGCTGGGACTACGTCTACTATCGCGACGCGCGCCGGGGGACCAAGGAGCAGCGTCGGCTGGCGGTGTTCTTCGAAGACGGACGCCTCGCGCGCCTAGACGGCGACATTGTTGCCGCAGGCAGCAGGGTGGCCGAAGACGAGCGCGGCAAATGAAGCTCGCGATCGCCGGCAGCGCCGGGCGCATGGGGCGCACGCTGATCGAGGCCGTGCTGCAGGACGCGGAGCTCAAGCTCGCGGTCGCCCTGGAGCAGTCCGGCCACGCGTTGCTCGGGCACGATGCGGGCGAGCTTGCGGGCGCGCCGTGCGGGGTCAAGCTGCGTGCGGATTTCGCCGAGGCACTGGTGGGCGCGGAAGTTCTGATCGACTTCACGCGCCCGGAGGGAACGCTCGCGCATCTCGCCGCCTGTACGGCGCTCGGCAAGGCCATGGTCATCGGCACGACCGGATTCTCCGCGCCGCAGAGGGCTCGCGTGGCCGAAGCGGCGAAACGCGTTGCGGTGGTGATGGCGCCGAACATGGCTGTGGGCGTCAACGTCACGTTCAAGCTCGCCGAGACCGCCGCGAGAATCCTGGGCGATGCCTACGACGTCGAGATCATCGAGGCGCATCACCGTCACAAAGTGGACGCGCCTTCGGGCACCGCGCTCAAATTGGGCGAGGTGGTGGCGGGCGCTCTGGGCCGCGACCTGGCGAAGTCCGCGGTACACGGGCGCCACGGCGACACCGGCGAGCGGCCGGCCAAGGCGATCGGCTTTCATGCGCTGCGCGCAGGGGACATCGTCGGCGAGCACACGGTCATGTTCGCGGGCCCGGGCGAGCGCTTGGAGCTGACGGTGCGCTCGTCGAGCCGCATGACCTACGCGCTCGGTGCGCTGCGCGCGGCGAAGTTCCTGCGCGGCCGCGACCCCGGCTTGTACGACATGGCGGACGTGCTTGGCCTGAAGTAGGGCGCACCTCCGCGCGGTCTCGAGCCGCCGCCGCACGCGGTGGCTGCCAAGCCCTTGATTCGGTATAATCCGCGCTCAAACGAGCGGGAGGGGCGCGAGCCTTTCCCGCTTTTTCACATCCACCCCTGGAGTCGTCGTTTTGGCTGCGCAAGAACCCGCCGTACTCGTCCTGGCCGACGGGACGGTGTTCAGGGGCCGCTCGGTCGGCGCGCACGGCAGTTCGGCCGGTGAAGTGGTGTTCAACACCGCGATCACCGGCTACCAGGAGATCCTCACGGATCCTTCGTACTGCCGCCAGCTCGTCACCCTGACGTACCCGCACATCGGCAACACCGGCGTAAACGCCGAGGACGAGGAATCCAAGCAGATCTTCGCCGCGGGCCTCGTCGTGCGCGACGTGCCGTCGCTCGTCTCGAGCTGGCGCTCGCAGCGCAGCCTCACCGATTACCTGGTGGCGCACAAGGTCGTCGCCATCGCCGACATCGATACCCGTCGCCTGACGCGCATCCTGCGCGAGCGCGGTGCGCAGAACGGCTGCGTGATGGCCGGCCGAGTGGACGAAGCCAGGGCGCTGAGCGAAGCGCGCGCCTTTCCCGGGTTGGCGGGGATGGATCTCGCCAAGGTGGTTTCCACCCCGCGGTCCTACGAGTGGCGCGAGGGCGCGTGGGTGCTGGGCAAGGGCCATCGGCAGGACGCCGAGTCGCGCCACCATGTCGTGGCGTTCGACTACGGCATTAAGCGCAACATCCTGCGCCTGATGGTCGAGCGCGGCGCGCGGGTCACAGTGCTGCCCGCGCAGGCGAGCGCCAAGGACGCGCTCGCGCTCAAGCCCGACGGCGTGTTCCTGTCGAACGGGCCGGGCGATCCCGAGCCCTGCGATTACGCCATTCGCGCGATCCGCGAGCTGCTCGAGGAGCGCGAGCTTCCCGTGTTCGGCATCTGCCTGGGCCACCAGCTCATGGGCCTCGCCTCGGGGGCGAAGACTGTGAAGATGAAGTTCGGCCACCACGGCGCCAATCACCCGGTCAAGGATCTCGACAGCGGCAAGGTCGTGATCACCAGCCAGAACCACGGCTTCGCGGTCGATCCGGCGAGCCTGCCGGCGACGCTGCGCCCCACGCACATATCGCTGTTCGACGGCTCGCTGCAGGGCCTCGCGCGCACCGACCGCCCGGCGTTCTGCTTCCAGGGCCATCCCGAGGCGAGCCCCGGTCCGCACGACATCGGCTACCTGTTCGATCGCTTTGCCGCGCTCATGGACGAACGCAAGCCCCGCCATGCCTAAGCGCACCGACATCAAGAGCGTGCTCGTGATCGGCGCCGGCCCGATCGTCATCGGTCAGGCCTGCGAATTCGACTATTCCGGCGCGCAGGCCTGCAAGGCGCTGCGCGCCGAGGGCTATCGGGTCATCCTGGTCAACTCCAATCCGGCCACCATCATGACTGACCCGGAGATGGCCGACGCCACCTACATCGAGCCGGTCACCTGGCCGATCGTGGCGCGCATCATCGAAAAGGAGCGGCCCGATGTGCTGCTGCCGACGATGGGCGGGCAGACGGCGCTCAACTGTGCGCTCGATCTGGCGCGCGAAGGCGTGCTGGAGAAGTTCGGCGTCGAAATGATCGGCGCCTCGCGCGCAGCAATCGACAAGGCCGAGGACCGCGAGAAGTTCAAGAAGGCGATGGAGCGCATCGGGCTCGCCTGCCCGCGCTCGCTGCTCGCGCACTCGCTGGAGGAGGCGCTGCAGGTGCAGGCCGGCATCGGCTTCCCGGTCGTGATCCGGCCCTCGTTCACGCTCGGCGGATCGGGCGGCGGCATCGCCTACAACCGCGAGGAGTTCGTCACCATCTGCGAGCGCGGCCTCGAAGCGTCGCCCACGCGCGAGCTGCTGATCGAGGAATCGGTCATCGGCTGGAAAGAGTTCGAGATGGAGGTGGTGCGCGACCGCGCCGACAACTGCATCATCATCTGCTCGATCGAGAACCTCGACGCCATGGGCGTGCACACCGGGGACTCGATCACGGTGGCGCCGGCGCAGACGCTCACCGACAAGGAATACCAGATCATGCGCGACGCCTCGATCGCGGTGCTGCGCGAGATCGGGGTCGAGACCGGCGGCTCGAACGTGCAGTTCGCGATCAACCCGGACGACGGCCGCATGCTGGTGATCGAGATGAATCCGCGCGTCAGTCGCTCCTCGGCACTTGCCTCCAAGGCGACCGGTTTTCCGATCGCCAAGGTGGCCGCCAAGCTCGCCGTGGGTTACACCCTGGACGAGCTCCGCAACGAGATTACCGACGGAGCAACGCCCGCCTCGTTCGAGCCGACCATCGACTACGTCGTCACCAAGGTGCCGCGGTTCGCGTTCGAGAAGTTTCCCAAGGCCAACGATCGCCTCACGACGCAGATGAAGTCGGTCGGCGAAGTGATGGCGATCGGGCGCACCTTTCAGGAGTCATTCCAGAAGGCGTTGCGCGGACTGGAAGTAGGCGTCGACGGACTCAACCAGCGCACCACGGATCGCGAGACGATCGAAAAGGAGCTCGGTGAACCCGGCCCGGAGCGCATCTGGTACGTGGGCGATGCCTTCGAGAACGGCTTCACGCTTGAGGAAGTCCACCGCCTCACGCACATCGATCCCTGGTTTCTGGCTCAAATCAAGGAGATCGTCGATCTTGAAGTCGAGCTCGACGACATGGTGCTCGCCAATATCGACGCCGAGACCCTGCGTCGGCTCAAGCGCAAGGGATTCTCGGACCGGCGGCTGGCGTACCTGTTCAACGCAAGCGAGAAGGAAGTGCGCGACCGGCGGCACGCGCTTGCCGTCCGGCCGGTGTTCAAGCGCGTCGACACCTGCGCGGCCGAGTTCGCTACCCGCACCGCCTACCTGTATTCCACCTACGAGGACGAGTGCGAGGCGGAGCCGAGCATGCGCCGCAAGATCATGGTGCTCGGCGGCGGTCCCAATCGCATCGGCCAGGGCATCGAGTTCGACTACTGCTGCGTGCATGCGGCGTTCGCGCTGCGCGACGACGATTTTGAGACCATCATGGTCAACTGCAACCCTGAGACCGTCTCGACCGATTACGACACCAGCGACCGTCTGTACTTTGAGCCGCTCACCCTCGAGGACGTGCTGGAGATCGTCGACAAGGAGAAGCCCTTCGGCGTCATCGTCCAGTACGGCGGACAGACGCCGTTGCGCCTGGCGCGCGACCTCGCGGCCGCGGGTGTCCCCATCATCGGCACCAGTGCCGAGTCGATCGACGTTGCCGAGGATCGCGAGCGCTTCCAGAAACTGCTCGAGCGTCTGAAGCTTCACCAGCCGCCGAACCGTACGGCGCGTTCGGTAGGCGAGGCGGTCAAGCTGGCTGAGGAGATCGGCTATCCGGTGGTCGTGCGCCCGAGCTACGTGCTCGGCGGCCGCGCCATGGAAATCGTCCACCAGCAGGGCGATCTCGAGCGTTACATGAAGGACGCAGTCAAGGTCTCAAACGATTCGCCGGTGCTCCTCGACCGCTACCTGTCGGACGCCATCGAGGTGGACGTCGATTGCATTTCGGACGGCAAGGAGGTGTTCATCGGGGGCGTGATGGAGCACGTCGAGCAGGCGGGCGTGCACTCGGGCGACTCGGCCTGCTGCTTGCCCCCGCACAGTCTGTCGAGCCATCTCGAACGCGAGTTGCGCCGACAGGCGGTGCTGCTCGCAAAGGCTTTGCACGTGTGCGGCCTGATGAACATCCAGTTCGCGATCCAGCGCGGCACGGTCTATGTGCTGGAAGTGAACCCGCGTGCCTCGCGCACCGTGCCCTTCGTTTCGAAGGCCACCGGCCTGCAGCTGGCCAAGATCGCCGCCCGCTGCATGGCGGGCAAGTCGCTCGCGGCGCAGGGCGTGCGTGGCGAAGTGCTGCCGCCGTACTTCTCGGTCAAGGAAGCCGTATTCCCGTTCTCCAAGTTTCCCGGCGTCGACACGATCCTCGGCCCGGAGATGAAATCCACCGGTGAAGTGATGGGGGTGGGCGAGACCTTCGGCGAGGCTTTCGTCAAGTCGCAGCTCGCCGCGGGCGTGCGCCTGCCGAAAGCCGGGCGCGCCTTCATCAGCGTGCGCGACGGTGACAAGCTTGCCGCCGTGAGCGTGGCGCGCGATCTGACGGAGCTCGGATTCTCGCTCCTGGCAACGCGCGGCACGGCCGGCGTTCTGGCGGCGCATGGGATCGTCGTGACTCCGGTAAACAAGGTGACCGAAGGCCGTCCGCATATCGTGGACATGATCAAGAATGCGGAGGTGGCGTTCATCGTCAATACGGTGGAGGACACACGTACCGCGATTACGGACTCGCGCTCGATCCGCACCATGGCGCTGTCGCAGCGCGTCACCTATTACACGACGATCGCCGGCGCAAAGGCCGCATGCGCCGGGATGAAGCATCTGGCGCAGATCGAGCCGTACCGGCTGCAGGACCTGCACGCGAAGCTCGCGATGGCCGAGCAGACCGAATCGTAAACCTGGGATCCTATGGCGAAGACACCGATCACCATCCGAGGCGCCCAGCTGCTGCGCAACGAGTTGCAGCGGCTGAAGTCGGTCGAGCGTCCGAACGCGATCTCGGCGATCGCGGACGCGCGCTCGCACGGGGACCTATCCGAAAACGCCGAGTATGAAGCGGCGCGCGACCGGCAGAGCTTTCTCGAAGGGCGCATTGCCGAGATCGAGGCGAAGCTCGCCAACGCGCAGATCATCGATCCGCGCCTGGTCGACGCGGACGGGCGCTGCGTATTCGGCGCGACCGTCGATCTGGAGTCGGAGCTCGACGGGGAGAGCGTCACCTACCAGATCGTCGGCGAGGACGAGGCCGACATCAAGGAACGGCGCATCTCGATCAGCTCACCGATCGCCCGCGCGCTGATCGGGAAGTACGCCGGTGACGTGGTCGAGGTGCAGGCGCCGGGCGGCGTGAAGCGCTTCGAGATTCTCGACGTCCGCTACGAGTAGGCGCGGGCGGCGCGGCGGGCGGTTCGTCCGGCGGCGCTGGACGGTAAAGGACGAAAACCTTGCCAATCTCCTGGACCGCGCACGCGCCGGTCGCTTCAACGAGCGACGCGAGCATCCGGGCCCGGGCGTCGCGGTCGGCCGCACCGGCCCGCACCTTGATCAGCTGGTGTGCGCAAAGCGCGCGCTCGATTTCGCTCAGCACTTGCGCGCTCAGACCCTTGTCGCCGATGATGACCACTGGATCAAGCTTGTGCGCGCGTGCCCGCAACGCGCGCCGCTCGGCGCCCGATAATTCGACCATGCGGCGAGTGTAGGCAATGGCCGCCTCCAAATCCAGCAAGCAATGGCTACGCCGGCACGTCAGCGACCCCTACGTCAAGCAGGCGAAGGCGCAGGGTTACCGTTCGCGCGCTGCCTACAAGCTGCTCGAGCTGGATGCCAAGGATCGGCTGCTGCGCGCGGGTGCGAGAGTCGTAGATCTGGGCGCAGCGCCTGGCGGCTGGGCGCAGGTCGCGGCGCAGAAAGTCGGACCCTCCGGACGGGTGGTGGCGATTGATCTCCTTGAAATCGCCCCCATTTCAGGCGTTGTGACGCTGTGCGGAGACGTGCGCAAGGCTGCAGTGCTCAAGACGACGCGCGCAGCGCTTCAAGGCGACGCCGATGCAGTGCTGTCGGATCTTTCGCCCAACCTGTCGGGCATTGCCGACGTCGACCAGGCGCGCGCGGCGGAGCTGGTCGTCCTCGCCATGGGTTTTGCGCTCGAGGTACTGAAACCAAGTGGCATATTCGTGGTCAAGGTATTTCAGGGCGAGGCGTTCAAGGGCGTTCTCGCCGGCGCGAAATCGGCGTTCGCGTCGGTAACGATCCGCAAACCTGGTGCATCGCGTGGTGAATCGCGCGAGACCTATCTGCTCGCGCGAGGTCCAAAAGGCGGATCGAAGCGCCCAACGCAGACCCAGGACGGTTAGCCTGGCGGGTAAGGCGCCCTTCTTGAGGTGCAGGATCGGCGTTAGAATGGCCATTGCCGCATAGCGCGGGAAGGAGCAAGTTCTTGAACAACATGCTTAAAAACCTAGTCATCTGGCTCGTTATCGGACTGGTGCTGATGACCGTGTTCAACCAGTTCAACACCCGCCAGTCGGTGCAGTCGCCGTTGGAGTATTCGCAGTTCCTCGAGGAGGTGAAGGCCGGGCGCATTTCCAAGGTCACCATCGAGGGACGCCAGCTCAAGGCGACTACGAACGAAGGCAAGCGGGTGACGAGCTACTCGCCGGGCGACATCTGGCTCGTCTCGGACCTGCTCAAGTACGGCGTCAAAGTCGAGGCCAAACCGGAAGAAGAGCCTTCGCTGCTGATGAACATCTTCGTGTCCTGGTTCCCGATGCTGCTGCTGATCGGCGTGTGGATCTTCTTCATGCGCCAGATGCAGGGCGGCGGTCGTGGCGGCGCGTTCTCCTTCGGCAAGTCGAAGGCCCGGATGCTGGATGAATCGACCAATACGGTCACCTTTGCCGACGTCGCCGGCTGCGAGGAGGCGAAGGAAGAAGTTTCGGAGCTGGTCGACTTCCTGCGCGACCCGTCCAAGTTCCAGAAACTCGGCGGACGCATTCCCCGCGGCGTGCTGATGGTGGGCAACCCGGGCACCGGCAAGACGCTGCTTGCGCGCGCCATCGCCGGCGAGGCCAAAGTGCCGTTCTTCACCATCTCGGGCTCCGACTTCGTCGAGATGTTCGTCGGCGTCGGCGCAGCTCGCGTGCGCGACATGTTCGAGCAGGCGAAGAAGCACGCACCCTGCATCGTGTTTATCGATGAAATCGATGCCGTCGGCCGTCATCGTGGTGCCGGTCTTGGCGGCGGTCACGACGAACGGGAACAGACGCTCAACCAGTTGCTGGTCGAGATGGACGGTTTCGAGTCGAACGAAGGTGTTATTCTGATCGCTGCC
>JBFKUL010000014.1:0-22833 GCA_041635755.1 Burkholderiales bacterium
GCCTTGCGCGCTTCCCACAGGTACTTGAGCAGCGCGCCGTCGCCGCAGCCGAGATCGAGCACGCTTGCGCCGGGCGCGACCCAGCGCGCGATCGCGGCGAGATCGGGGCGCGCGGCAAACAGGGCGTGCTCGGCTTGCGTCACAGGTCGATGTTCTCGAAGTAGGCGCGCAGCGCCGCGAAGTAGCGCGGGTCCTCCAGCAGGAACGCGTCGTGCCCGCCCGGCGCGTCAAGCTCCAGATACGAGACGATGCGCCGGTTGTCGAGCAGCGCACGCACCATCGCGCGCGAGCGCGTCGGCGCGAAGCGCCAGTCCGACTTGAAGGACACCACGAGGAATGCCGCCCTGGCGCGCTCGAGCGCCTTCGTCAGGTCGCCGCCGTAATCCGCCGCCGGGTCGAAGTAATCGAGCGCCTTGGTGATCCGCAGGTACGTGTTGGCGTCGAAGTAGGTGGAGAACTTGTCGCCCTGGTGGCGCAGGTAGCTCTCGACCTCGAAGTCGATCTCGAAGTCGAAGCCGAGCGCCGCGCGACGCAGCTGGCGCCCGAACTTCCCCATCATTGCCTCGTCGGAGAGATAGGTGATGTGGCCGATCATGCGCGCGATGCGCAGCCCCCGCACCGGCACCACGCCCTTGTCGTAATAGTGCCCGCCATGGAAGTCCGGGTCGGTGGTGATCGCCTGCCGAGCGACCTCGTTGAAGGCGATGTTCTGCGCGGAGAGCTTGGGCGTGGACGCGATCACGAGCGAGTGGCGGATGCGCTCAGGGTAGGAGAGCGTCCACTGCACCGCCTGCATCGCGCCAAGGCTTCCCCCCATCACGGCCGCAAAGCGCTCGATGCCGAGATGATCGGCGAGCCGCACTTGCGCCTCGACCCAGTCCTCTACCGTCACGACCGGGAAGTCGCCGCCCCAGGGCTTGCCGGTCGCGGGATTGACGCTCATCGGTCCGGTCGAGCCGTGGCAGCCGCCAAGATTGTTCACGCCGACGACGAAGAAACGGTTGGTGTCGAGCGGCTTGCCCGGGCCGACCATGTTGTCCCACCAGCCGAGCTCGCTTTCCTGGCCGCGGTAGTAGCCGGCGACATGGTGCGACGCGTTTAGCGCGTGGCATACCAATACGGCGTTCGAGCGCGCCGCGTTGATCTCGCCGTAAGTCTCGTAGGCGAGCTCGAAACCGGGCAGGGTCGCGCCGCTGCGCAGCTTGAGCGGCTCGTCGAAGTGGGCCTTCTGCGCAATGACCGCGCCGACCGATCCGGGATCCTGGGGTGCGTTCAAGGTTGGTCCGTGCCCGTAAGAAACAAAAACCCGTTCAGCTTGCGCAGAAACGGGTCTCTGGGTTCCGGGAGGCGCTCCTCCCGTTCGCTGGCACTCGTCTCTTTAGCCGTATTTGTAATGCGCCCGCAAGCTGAACATCAAATCGGCGCGCGCCGATTATAGCCCACCGGCGCAGTCGCGCTTCAGGTGCATGCTAGACTGCCGCGCGACCCTACGATGAGCGTGCTGCGCCGTCTGCTGAGCGATTTCTGGCGCGCGCCGGCGAAGGCCCCGGCGAGCACGCCGGCGCCGGCGCCGGTCGGCGCGCCGCCCGACTCGCGCGTGCTCTTCCCCGAACTCGAGGCGCATGCGCGGGCGCCAATGGACCTGCACCTCAAGATTCTGTTCGGCGAGCTGCGGGTCGGAGCCGAGCGCTTCGAGGATCTGATGCAGCGGGCGATGCGCACCACCTCGATCAACGTGCCGCCGCTCAAGGCGGTGCGCCGCCGCGAGGCCGCACTGCACCTGATCGACTATTTCCGCTACGCGCGCACGCTCGAGGGCCGCTGGGCCGAGTGCGGCGTGTTCGCGGGCACTACCTCGCTTGCGCTGTGCCTGGCGGCGCGCGCCGAGGCGCCCGGCTTCGACGGCGCCGGGCTGCATCTGGTCGACAGCTTTGAAGGGCTTTCCGCGCTGGGCGAGGAGGATCACCGCGCCGAGCGTCGCGCCGACGGCACGACGGTGCTCGTGCCGCCGCCCCCGTCGCCGGGCAATTTCGCCTTGCCGCTCGAGCGGGTGCGCGAGGCGCTGGCGGAGTTTCCGGGCGTCGCGTTCCACAAGGGATGGATCCCGCCGGTGCTCGCCGGGCTGCCCGAGGCACGCTGGTCGCTGGTCCACGTCGATGTCGATCTTTACGAGCCGACGCGTGCATGCCTCGAGTACTTCTATCCGCGCATGGTGACGGGCGGGGTGATCGTCTGCGACGATTACGGCACGCCCGCGTTTCCGGGCGCGCGCCGAGCGTGGCGCGAGTTCTGCGAAGACGCGCAGCTCGGCTTCGTCGCGCTGCCCACCGGGCAATCGGTGCTGGTCAAGAGGTGAGCGCTCAGGGCGCTTTGGCCGCGCCGCTCGCGATCAGCGCCTCGATGGCCTGATCGTCGAGGCCGGCCTCCCGCAGCACCTCGCGCGTGTGCTCGCCCAGGCGCGGCGCGTGGCGCCGGTACTCGGGCGCCGACTCGGACCATTCGGAGGGCACCTTCATCGCGACGATCGTGCCTTCGCTCGGGTGCTCGACCTCGGTGAAGTAATCGATCGCCGCCAGGTGCGGGTCGCGCACGATCTCCGAGAGGCTGTTCATGCGCTGCACCGGGATGTCGGCCTGCTCGAAGGCCTCGAGCCATTCCTCGGTGGTGCGCGAAGGCATCTCGTGGGCCACGATGGCGTAGTTGCGGTCGAAGTTCTTGGCACGCCCCTCGGGCGTGGCGAAGCGCTCCTCCTGCATCATCTCCGGCTTGCCGATCATCTTGAAGAACGCCTTCCAATGCTTGTCGTTGTAGATCAGCACGCAGACATAGCCGTCCTTGGTCTTGTAAGGATGGCGGTTGTGCGCCAGCATCCTCGCGTAGCCTGGCTCGCCGAGCTGCGGACGGAAGGTGAATCCGCCCATGTGCTCGCCGAGCACGATCTGCAGCAGGCTCTCGAACATCGGCACGTCGACGCGCTGGCCCTTGCCGCTCTTCTCGCGCCAGTAGAGTGCCGCGCACACGGCATTGACCACGTTGAGCCCCACCGAGCGGTCGGCCATGGTCGCCGGCACGTAGCGCGGCGTGTGCGCGCCGGATTCCTTCAGCAGGAAAGGCATGCCGGCGGCGCCCTGGATCAGGTCGTCGTAGGCGGCCTTGGCGGCATAGGGGCCCTTCTGGCTGTAGCCGAAGGCCCCTACATAGAGGATTCTCGGATTCGCCGCGCGCACCTCTTCGTACGAAAGCTTGAGGCGCGCCATCGCCTGAGGCCGGATGTTGTAGACCAGCACGTCGGCATCGCGCGCGAGCGTGAGCAGCGCCTCGCGCCCCGCGGGGTTCTTCAGATCGAGCACGACGCTGCGCTTGTTGCGGTTGGCGTTCAGGAAAATGTGGCCCATGCCGCGCGAGCGGAACGGCCAGTTCCAGCGCATGATGTCGCCCTCGGGCGGTTCGATCTTGATCACATCGGCGCCGAAGTCGCCGAGGATCTGGGTGGCATATGGACCCATCACCACCGTGGTGAGGTCGAGAACGCGTACACCCTGCAATGGTCCGCTCATGCGGGTGCTCCGCCGGCGTTGAGTTGATCGATCAGCTTGCGGATGCGCGTCGGGTCGGCACTGCGCAGCAGCCGCGTCGCGAGCGGTCGGACTTGCGCCAGATCGGTCCCCAGGATGCGTTCCTTGATGGCCAGCAGTTGCGCCGGATGCATCGAGAAATTCCGCAGCCCGAAGCCGAGCAGCATCCGCGTCAGCCTGAGATCGCCCGCCATCTCGCCGCATACCGCAACCGGCACGCCGCCGCGCGCCGCGGTCTGAATGGTCCGCGCCACCAGCTGCAGCACGGCCGGATGCAATGGATCGTACAGGTGCGCCACGGCGTCGTCGGTGCGATCGATCGCCAGCGTGTACTGGATCAGGTCGTTGGTGCCGAGCGACAGGAAGTTGAGGCGCCGCATGATCATCTGCAGCGCGAGCGCCGCCGCCGGGATCTCGATCATGCCGCCGATCTCGATCGCGCGGTCGTAGCGGATCTTGCGCTCGTCGAGCTGGTGCTTCGCCTGCCGGATCAGCTGCAGCGACTGCTCGATCTCGTGCAGGTGCGCGAGCATCGGCAGCAAGATCCTCACACGCCCGAAGGCCGACGCGCGCAGAATCGCGCGCAGCTGCACCAGAAACATCTGCGGCTCGGCGAGGCAGAAGCGGATCGCGCGCAGGCCCATTGCCGGGTTGGGCATGGTGACGTCCTCGCCGGTGATCGCCTTGTCGGCGCCGACGTCAAGCGTGCGCAGCACCACCGGGCGCCGGCCCATCGCTTTGGCCACCTCGCGGTACGCTTCGAACTGCTCCTCCTCGGAGGGCAGGTCCTTGCGATTCATGAACAGGAACTCGGTGCGGAACAGGCCCACGCCCTCGGCGCCGGCCTCGAGCGCTTCGCCGATATCCTGCGGCAGCTCGATATTGGCGAACAGCTCGACAGACGTGCCGTCGCGGGTCGCCGCAGGGGTGCTCTTGAGGCCCCTCAGACGTTTGCGCTCGACCTCCAGCTGCGCCTGGCGCACCTGGTACTCGCCGAGCACCAGTGGATCGGGATTGACGATCAGCACCCCGCTCACGCCGTCGACGATCAGCAGCTCGTCTTCCTGAATCATGTGGCGCGCATGGTGCAGACCGACGATCGCCGGGATGCCAAGGCTGCGCGCCACAATTGCGCTGTGCGAAGTGACGCCGCCGACGTCGGTGACGAAGCCACCGAACTGGTGGCGCTTGAACAACAGCATGTCGGCGGGGGACAGGTCGTGCGCCACCACGATCAGCTTCTGCTCGTCGGAGAGTTGCGCCTTGCCGGGGAGCTCGTTGCCCATCAGCGCCTTGAGGACGCGCTCGACCGCCTGCTGCACGTCGGCCTTGCGCTCGCGCAAATAGGCGTCCTCGATCTCCTCGAACTGGGCCACCAGGCGCTCCATTTCCTGCACCAGCGCCCACTCGGCGTTGCAGCGCCGCTCGGCGATCAGCGCGCGCGGCGCCTGCGCAAGCGAGGGGTCTTCCAGGATGGTGCGCTGCAGGTTGACGAACGCAGCGAACTCGGCCGGGGCGTCCGCCGCAATATTCGCCTCGAGCGCCGTGAGCTCGTCGCGCACGCGCGCCATGGCAGCGTCGAAGCGCGCTTCCTCGGCCTCCACCGATTCCTCCGGGATCTCGTAGTGCGCCACCTCGAGCCGCGCGCTCGAGACGAGGTGCGCTTGGCCGATCGTGATGCCGGCCGAGACGCTCGCCCCGTGCAGGACGAAATTCATTCGCCCTCGCCGAACTTGTCCGCGATCAGGTTCTGAATGGCGGCGAGCGCCACGTCGGCATCGCTGCCGTCGGCGTCGATGGTGACCGAGGCGCCTTTGCCCGCCGCAAGCATCATCACGCCCATGATGCTCTTCGCATTGACGCGTCGGCCGTTGCGCGTCAGCCAAACCTCGCTCTTGAAGCCGCTCGCGAGATGCGTGAGCTTGGCCGCGGCACGCGCATGCAGGCCGAGCTTGTTGACGATGGTCGCCTCAGCGCTTGCCATCGTGCCGCTCGGCATTCATGTGCACCATACCCTCGCTGCACCCCGAAAGCGCCTTCTCGACGACCTTCGCGAGCGGCGCGTCACGGTAGGTCAACGCGCGTACCAGCATCGGCAGGCTCACGCCCGAGAGCCCCTCGACGTGGCCCTTCTCGAGCAGTTGCATGGCGATGTTGCCGGGGGTGGCGCCGTAGATGTCCGTAAGGACCAGCACGCCGCTGCCATCGTCGAGCTCGCGCACCAGAGCGCGCGCGAGCGGCAGGATCGCGTCCGGGTCGTCGTGCACCATGATGCCGATCTGGCGCACGCGCAGCGGGCGCTTGCCCAACACGTGGCTTGCAGAGTGGATCAACGCCTCGCCGAAGGCGCCGTGCGAGACGATCAGAATGCCGACCATGGTCCGCGCTCAGGCACGACGCGGCGCTGCGACGCGCGCCTCGAGCGCCTCGATGAACGCCTTGCCGCAGTCGAAGCCGGTCTGGTCCTCGATCTCGCGAAAGCAGGTCGGGCTGGTGACATTCACCTCGGTCAGCCAGTCGCCGATCACGTCGAGCCCGACGAACAAGAGCCCGCGCGCGGCGAGCGTCGGGCCGATGGCTTCGGCGATCTCGCGGTCGCGCGCCGAGAGCGGCTGCGCCACGCCCTTGCCGCCGACCGCGAGATTGCCGCGCGTCTCGCCCTTTTTCGGGATGCGCGCGAGCACGTGCGGCACGGGCTTGCCTTCGATCACGATGACGCGCTTGTCGCCCTTGTCGATCTCGGGAATGAAGCGCTGCGCCATGACGCTCTTTGCACCGTGCTCGGCGAGCGTTTCGGCGATGACGTTGCGGTTCGGGTCGTCGCTCTTGACGCGGAAGATGCCCGCGCCGCCCATGCCGAGAAGCGGCTTGAGCACCGTGTCGCGGTGCTCGTCGATGAAAGCCTGCAGCTCGGCGATGTCGCGCGTCACGAGGGCAGGCACGCTCAGGTGCGCAAACTCGGCGATGGCGAATTTCTCGTTGTGGTCGCGCAGCGCCCGCGGCGCGTTGAACACGCATGCGCCCTGGCGCTCGGCTTCCTCGAGCAGCCAGGTGCTGGCGACATACTCCATGTCGAAGGGCGGATCCTTGCGCATCAGCACGGCGCCGAAGTCCTTCAGCTCGCGCGCCGCGGCGCCGTCGCGCCGATACCAGTCTTCGTCGTTGTCGGTGAGCGCGATGCGAGTGGCGCCCGCGCGCACGCGCCCGGTTTCCCACGAGAGGTCGGCCTGCTCGCATACATGCACCGCGTGACCGCGCTTCTGCGCGGCGCGCATCATCACGACCGTGGTGTCCTTGTAGGCCTTGATGTCCTCGAGCGGATCGATGATGAAAAGCAGGTCCATGTCCGGCTGCGCGGTTGGGGGACGACGGTGCCGCTTCGTTCTCGGTTCGCGCCCCGGACGCGGCCCTGGCCGGTGGCGCGCGCGGAGCTCGCCGGGCGCCCGCTACTTGCTCTGCCCGATCATGAACTCGACTGCGGCGCGCACTTCGGCGTCCGACAAAGCGGCGTTGCCGCCGCGCGGGGGCATCGCGCCCTTGCCGTTGATCGCCGTCTTGGTCATCCCCTCGATGCCCGCTGCGAGGCGCGTGGCCCAGGCTGCCTTGTCGCCGGTCTTGGGGGCGCCTGCGACGCCCGCGCCGTGGCACGCCACACACGCGCTGTTGTAGACCGACTTGCCATCGGCCGGGCCGGCGGCCTTCGCCGCGGGCTTGGCCACCATGGGTGCGGCTGCGCCTTCCTTCATCGCTTCCGGCGTGCCGGCGATCACCACGCGCCCGACCGGCTGGATGCGCGCGGCGATCGACTCCGGTTTGAGCGCCGAGGGATCGGCGCTCGGACGCTGCACCACCAGGTGCACGAGAAGCGCGATGCCGATGATCGGAATCAGAAACGACAGCAGCACCGTGATCACGAGCTGCTTCGGCGTCTTGATGAAAGAGGAGTGGTTCTCGGGATCGCTCATGCGCGCGTCCTGGCTGGCCTTCGATTGGGTAAGGACATGATTTTAGCCCGAATGTCGCGCCACGCAGAAGCGTGCCCCGGGCGCGTTTCGCGCGCCGCACTTAAACTTCGCATCGCCCGCAGGGTCTATCCGCAGGAAGCAAGCATGGGACGCTGGCTAATTCTCGCTGGAGTGGTGCTGGTGATGCTCGGGCTGGCCTGGCCGTGGCTCGCCAAACTGGGCCTCGGCCGCCTGCCGGGCGACTTGCACATCGAGCGCGACGGTTTCTCGTTTTATTTTCCGATCACCACCAGCATCGTGGTGTCGCTGGTGCTGTCGCTCGTGCTGTGGTTTCTGCGTCGCTAGGGGTCGCGCTTGCATGGACGCGCCAGGTGAAAACCGCTATCCTTCGCGCCTCGCTTTTCCTGCGCGGTCAGGACGTTACGGGCGCCCGTAGCTCAGCTGGATAGAGTGTCGGTCTCCGAAGCCGAAGGTCGTGGGTTCGACTCCCGCCGGGCGCGCCATCTCCACCTGACCGACGCAGCCGCGCGGTTGCCGCCCGAGGCAGCGTGCCTGCGCCGCCTGCAGCGCCTACGCGCTGACCACCTTGCGGTGCGCCCAGGACAATCCCGCGCCCAGCGCGGCAAGCCCGAGCGCGATGAGGGCAAGGTGCGTGTGGCTGAGGCCCAGCTCGCCGCCGCCGGGCATCGCCATCACAATGCCGGCGGCGAAGATGAGCAATCGGGCGAACCACCCCGGCGCGGTGCCGCGCAGCTCGCCGACGCCGAGCAGGTAGCCCTCGAGGGCGGAGGCAATGAGCATGATGCCGATGATCGCCGTGCCCACCACGACGGCGATTTCCCAAGGTGAACCCCGCATGATGAGCGCCGGGTTCAGCACGAAGAAGAACGGTACGAAGTACATCGTGCTGCCCAGGCGCACCGACTGCATGCCGACGTCCATCGGCGCGGTGCGCGCGATGCCCGCGGCGACGAACGCGGCGAGCGCCACCGGCGGCGTGATGAACGAGACCATGCCCCAGTACATCATGAACAGATGCACCGCCACCGGGTCGAACCCGGCGCTGACCAGCGGCGGGGCGAGCACGATCGCGAGGAAGATGTAGCACGCGGTGATCGTCATGCCCATGCCGAAGATGAAGCTGGTGATAGCGCCCATCACCAGCAGCACGTAAATGTTGTTGCCGGCGATGTAGACGAGGTCGTTGGCGAGCGTGCCGGCAAGCCCGGTGACCGAAAGCGAGCCGATGATGAGGCCGACGCCGGCGAGCAGCGCCGAGAGTTCGCCGAGCGCGCCGCAAATGCCCTCGACCAGCCCGCCGAGCTTTTTCCAGTCGAGCCGGTAGCGTCTCGAGAACTGGTTGATCACCAGCAGCAGCGCGGTCGCGTAGAACGGCGCGATCGCCTCCTGCTGCAGCACCAGCAGCATCCAGATCAGCAGCAGGAACACCAGGATGTATTGCCAGCCTTCCGCGAAGGTCTTGCCGATTGCGGGCAGCTCGGCGCGCGGCAGGCCTTTCAGTCCGCGGCGCGCAGCGTAGCCGTCGATCTGCACGAACAATCCCAGGTAGAACAGCAGCGACGGGATCAGCGCCGCGAGCGCCACGGTCACGTAGGGTACGCCGAGGAACGAGGCCATGACGAACGCAGTCGCGCCCATCACCGGCGGCATCAGCACGCCGCCGGTCGAGGCGCAGGCTTCTACGCCACCAGCGTAGCCCGGCGCGAAGCCGATGCGCTTCATCGCCGGAATGGTCACGACGCCGGTGGTGAGCACGTTCGAAACCACGCTGCCGGAGACCGAGCCCATCAGGCCGCTGGCGAAGATCGACACCTTGGCCGGGCCGCCGCGCACCGCGCCGAACAGCGCAAAGGCGAGGTTGTTGAAGAAATGCGCGGCGCCGGTGTACTGCAGTACCGCGCCGAACATGACGAAGCCGATCACCAGCTCGCCGAAGGCGCGGGTCGGAATGCCGAGCACGCTTTCGGAGCTCGCGAAGTGGTACGCCGCGGTGGTCGGCAGCGGCTGCGCGAGGCCCGAGATCGGCCCCGGCATGTGGCCGGCATAGACCGGGTAGAGCGAGATCAGCGTCACCACGACGAACACCGCGGTGCCGCCGGCGCGCCGCGTCGCTTCAAGAATGACCAGCCAGCCGACGTAGGCGACCCAGATCGCTTCCCTGGGCGCAGCGAATTCCCAGCCTTCCCTGATGATGCGCTCGGCGTTGAACGCGTAGTAGCCGAAGATACCCACGGTGGCGAGGAACAGCAGTGCGTCGTACCAGGGCACGCTGTCCCTGCGCGCGCCCTTGGCGGCCGGGATCAGCACGAACACGCAGCCTGCGAGCAGCGCACAAAGCAGATACAGGTACTGCGTGTCGAGCAGCACCTTGCCGACGAAGAAGCCGAGGTTCAGGAGCTGGTTGAGCGCGAGGAAGATCGAGACCGAGGCGATCGCGATGAGCAGCGCGCGCCAAGCGGCGGTCAGGCGCCGGTAGCGCGTTTCGGCAGGCGGGGGCTGTCCAGCGTCGTCCGCAGGCATGCGCGCCCCCGGATATTCAGCTCGATTGCGCAAAGGCGCGCGGCGGTCGCCCGCCGCGCGCGAAGGGTGTTACCAGGTGGAGAGCACCGGGTCGAAGCCGGCCTTGGTGAGCGCGTCGGCGCGCGCCTTCATCCACGCCTTTTCGAAGGCCTCGTCGTTCGCGTGCTTGCCTTTCTTTACCTGCTCCCAGGCACCGGCCAGCACGTTCTGGCGCTGGATCAGCTTGTCGTTGTGCGCCTGGTGATCGGGCTTCCACATCCCGGTGTCCTTCCAGTACTTGATGGCGCCGTCGTGGTAGGGAATCACCCAGGCGAAATTCTGCCGCTTCGGGTCCCAGCCGGCGTTGCCCGGCGCCGCGCTCTTGTAACCGTCGTAGGAATCGACCATCGCCTTGGTCATGTTGTAGACCAGGTCCGCGTTCTGCGCCGCGTAGGTCATCAGGATCGGGTACGGGTAGGTGGCCGACTCGGCCGGGCTGTCCTTGGACAGCTCGGCGCCCTCGGTGCCCATGAAGGGGAAGAAGAACGGCGCGACGCTGTTGAGCCGTTTCCAGCCTTCCTTGTCGTTATGCGCGATTTTCGGATAGACCAGCCCGCGCGGCGACTTGGCGATCTGGTAGGCCTTGCCCGAGATCGACGAGGTAAAGGCGGCATCTACCTGATTGTTGATGATGCCGTCCATCGCCGCGCCGAAGCCGCCGAACTCGACCTTCTTCACGTCGTCCCAGGTCAGGTTGGCGAAGGCGAGCATCGCGGTGATGTTCTGGTTGAGCGCCGGAGCACCGATCACCCAGGCGACACGCTTGCCCTTCAGGTCGGCGATCGTCTTCACTCCGCTGTCCTTTGCGGCGATCACGGTGAGCACCTGGTCCGAAGTGTTGAGCATCAAGCCACGGACCGGCTGCGGGCCCCAGTCGGGCGCGCCGAACTCGTACATGCCCTCCTGCGCGAGGTAGCTGCCGCCGACGCCGTTGGCCGAGAACTGCACCTGGCCGGAACGGATCGGCAGCGTGCGCGAGATGTCGTTCTTTCCGGGCAACACCCGCAGGCTTACGTTGTACTTCTGCTTGAGCGCGTTGCCGATGGCGACCGATTGGTTGTAGCCGCCCGAGCCGACGTCGTATGCGCTCCAGGCAAGCGTCGAAGGCAGAGCGGGCGCCTGCGCGGCAGCCATGGTGGATACAGCGGTGAACGCGGCCGCAATAGCGCCGCTCACCCACTTGCGATTGGCTTTCATGTGGGTCCTCCTCCTTTGCGATGCGTACCTTATGGTAGCCCATTTGCCGCACCGCTGTCCCGCGTGCCCGGCGCGCGGTGTCCGGCCCGCTCGCGCCGCCCGAAATGCCGACGAGCGCAGGCAGACCGGGCGCTCCTCATCCATGAAGTCGACCGTCTAAAGAACGCTGCTATTGCGCGATCTTCGGACGACGTTGATAGATTCGCGTTTCGGCTTCGAAGGCGTGCGCGAGCTGCAGCACGCCGAAGTCGTCGCGGTAGCGCCCGACGATCTGCAGACCGACCGGCAGGCCATCGTCGGTGAAGCCCGCAGGCACCGAGATCGCCGGGTGCGCAGTCACCGTAACGCGGTAGCAGCTCTTCATCCAGTCAATGTAGTTGTCAAACCTGACGCCGGCGATTTCCTTCGGGTACGGCGCGTCGGCCGCGAATGGCGGTACCTGGCTCACTGGCAGCAACAGGAATTCGTAGCGCTCAAGGAAGGCGCGCAGGGCCTGGAACAGTTGCGTGCGCAACCCCTGCGCGCGCGCGATCTTCTCGGGCGTGAGCGCGAGCCCCTGCTCGATGTTCCAGATCACGTCGGCTTTCAGCCTGTCGGGTTGGGTCTTGAGCAAAGGGCCGTACTTTTGCAGGAAGCCGAGCGCCCGCAAGGTGTGGAAGGTCTCGTCGCCGTCGGCGAGATCGGGTTCGGCCTCCTCGACGATGCAGCCGAGCGCCTCGAAGACCTTTCGCTGCGGCCCCAGCGTGCGCGTCACGCGCGGGTCCATCGGCAGCCCGCCGAGATTCCGGCTCCACGCCACGCGCACCTTGCGGAAGTCGCGTTTCAGCGGCCGCGCAAAAACCTTGCCTGGCTCGCCGATGGTGGTGGGATCTCGTGCATCGGGTCCGGCCATCGCCGAAAGCGCGAAGGCAGTGTCCGCGACGCTGCGCGCGAGCGGGCCGAGCACGGCGAGCGTCTGGAAGGCGTCTCCGCTCGGATAGAAAGGCACGCGCCCGGGCGTCGGGCGAAAGCCGACCACATTGCAAAAGCTTCCTGGATTGCGCAACGATGCGCCCAGGTCCGAGCCGTCCGCAAAAGGCAGCATACCGGTAGCGACCGCGACTGCCGCGCCGCCCGAGGAGCCGCCGCAGGTCTTGCTCGGATCGTAGGGATTGAGCGTGGTGCCGAACACCGTGTTGAAAGTCTGGCTGCCGGCGCCGAGCTCCGGCGTGTTGGTCTTGCCGATGGTGATCGCGCCCGCCGCGCCGAGACGCTTGACGATCGCCGCGTCCTCGGCCGGCACGCTGTCGCGGTAGATCGGCGAACCCAGCGTGGTGCGGATGCCTTTGGTGGCGACCAGATCCTTGTACGCGATCGGCAACCCGGCGAGCGGGCCGAGTGCAGCGGTGCGCATGTTGGCCAGCCGCCGGTCGAGCGCGCGGGCCTCCTTCAGCGCGCGCTCGGGCAGGAACGTGACGATCGCGTTGACCTTCGGATTGAGCCGCTCGATCTGCCCGATGAACGCCTGCATCACCTCGCTCGCCGAAACCTTCCGCGTCCGGATCATCCGCGCGAGCTTCCGCGCACTCGTAAAGCAAAGCTCGATGTCACTCACAGAACGTCTCCGTTTACATCGCCGCGTGACTCGATGTCCCCAGTCGACGCGCGCACTGGGCTGAAAGGGGGGTTAGGGGGGGTCGGAAGGGCCCCGCCGCCCCGGGCGGCGGGAGGGGCCGAATCCCCCTGTTCCTATCTTTCAGTGCATCGTTCTGATGTGGGCCATGGCCTACATCAGAACGATGTCGAACTGCTCCTGCGTATACCCGCTCTCCACCTGCATCGAAACCGGCTTGCCGATGAAATCCGAGAGCATCGCAAGGGAGGCGGATTCCTCCTCCTGGAACAGGTCAATCACGGTCTGCGAGGCGAGCACGCGGTACTCGCGCGCGTCGAAGGCGCGCGCCTCCCGCAGGATCTCGCGCAGGATCTCGTAGCACACGGTGCGCGAGGTCTTGAGCTCGCCCCGCCCCGCGCATACCGGGCAGGGCTCGCACAGCACGTGCGCCAGCGACTCGCGGGTACGCTTGCGCGTCATCTCGACCAGGCCGAGCGGCGAGAAGCCGCTGATCGTAATACGGGTGCGGTCGCGGGCGAGCGCCTTGTTCAGCTCCCCGAGCACCGCGGCGCGATGCTCGTCGCTGTCCATGTCGATGAAGTCGAGAATGATGATGCCGCCGAGGTTGCGCAGCCGCAGCTGCCTGGCGATGGCCTGCGCCGCCTCGAGGTTGGTCTTGAAGATCGTGTCGTCGAAGGTGCGGCTGCCGACGAAGCCGCCGGTATTGACGTCGATGGTGGTCATCGCCTCGGTCTGGTCGATGATGAGATAGCCGCCGGACTTCAGATCGACGCGGCGCGAAAGCGCCTTCTCGATCTCGGGCTCCACGTTGTACAGGTCGAACATCGGTCGCTCGCCCGTGTAATGCTCGACCCGTGAGCGCACCTTGGGCACGTAGCTCTCGGCGAACTCGGCAAGCTTCTGCCAGGTCTCGCGCGAATCCACGATCACCCGCGTGGTCTCCTCGGAGGCCATGTCTCGCAGCACCCGCTGCGCGAGCGACAGATCCTGATACAGCAGGCGCGGCGGCTGGGCGCCGAGCGAGCGGCCGCGGATGTCGCTCCAGAGGTGTCGCAGGTACTCGATGTCGGCGCGCAACTCCTCGGGCGAGGCGGTCTCGGCAAGAGTGCGAACGATGAAGCCGCCCTTTTCCTCGGGCGAGAGCAGCCCGCGCAGTTTCTCGCGCAGCAGCGCGCGGCCGTTCTCGTCCTCGATCTTCTGCGAGATGCCGATGTGCGGATCCTGCGGCAGGTAAACGAGCATGCGTCCGGCGACCGAAAGCTGCGTCGAGAGCCGCGCGCCCTTGGTGCCGATCGGGTCCTTGACCACCTGCACCAGCACCGGCTGCCCCTCGGCCAGGATCCTCTCGATCGGCTTGTCGGGCTCGCCGTTCGGCCGGCGGTGCTCGAAGATGTCGGCCACGTGCAGGAACGCCGCGCGCTCGAGCGCGATATCGACGAACGCCGACTGCATGCCGGGCAGCACCCGCGCCACGCGACCCATGTAGATATTGCCCACCAAGCCGCGGTTCGCGGTGCGCTCGATCAGCAGCTCCTGCACCGCGCCGGCCTGCACCACCGCAACGCGCGTTTCCTGCGGCGTGACGTTAATGAGGATTTCTTCGTTCACGGAACGCGTTGAACTGGTCGATCAGGCGCAGCGTCTCGTAGAGCGGCAGTCCGACCACGCCGGTGTAGCTGCCACGAATCTCGATCACGAACTGGGCCGCACGGCCCTGCACCCCGTACGCGCCGGCCTTGTCGTCGGCTTCGCCGCTCGAGAGGTAGGCGCGAATGTCGTGCTCGTTCAGCTCGGCAAACTGCACCTCGGTGAGCGAGAACGCGGTCTCGAGCCGCTCTTCGAACTTGAGCGCTACCGAGGTGAGCACCTCGTGGCGGCGGCCCGAGAGCGCGGCGAGGATTTTCGCGGCCTCTTCGCGATTGGGGGGCTTGCCGTAGATGCGGCCATCGAGTGCGACCGTGGTGTCGGCCGCGAGCACCGGCGCGCGCGGCAGGTTACGCTGCAACAGCCGGGTCCAGCCGGCCTCGGCCTTGGCGCGCGCCACCCGCTCGACGTACTCGCGAGGTTGCTCCTCGGGCAGCGCTTCCTCGTTCGGCTCGGCGTCGGCTCGCGGTCCGCTGCGGAATGGCAGCAGGTAGAAGCGCACGCCCGCATGGGTCAGCAACTCGCGGCGCCGCGGGCTGCGCGAGGCCAGATACAGCGGACGGTCGGGTATGCGGATCATGGCGGCGGTACGGACAGCGCCGCGAGTGTAGCAGAGGGGAAGTTCTACTCCCGGTGGTACGGATGCCCGGTCAGCAGGCTCGCCGCGCGATACAGCTGTTCGCAGAGCAGCACCTGCACGAGCGCATGGGGCAGGGTGAGCGAAGACAAGCGCAACTGCAGCGCGGCCTCGCGCTTGAGCGCGGCGTCGAGGCCGTCGGCACCGCCGATGACGTAGGCGACCGGTGCCCCCTCGTCGAGCCAGCCCCGCAAACGGGCCGCGAAGCCCGCGGTGTCGAGGTCGTGTCCGCGCTCGTCAAGCGCCACGATGCGCGCATCGCGCGGCAGCGCGTCGCGGATGCGCGCGGCCTCGGCCGCCAGCAGCCGCTCGAGCGGCTTGGCGCCGGAGCGCGGCTCGGGCTTGACGCTCACGCGTCGCGTCGCGTAGCCGCGCGGCATGCGCTTGAGGTATTCATCGCACGCTGCGGCTGCCCAGGCAGGCGGGCGCGCCGAGACGGCGACGATCAGGATCTTGTCCAAGCGCTCAGGCGTGCTTGCGTGCCGGGATGCGTCGGCGCGGCTTGACGGCGCGCTTGGCGGGTCGCGCCGCCGGCTTCTTCTTCGTCGGATGCGGAGCAGGGCGCAGCCGGACTTCCTTGCCGCCCCAGATTTCCTCGAGATTGTAGTAGCTGCGCACCGTCGGATGCATGATGTGCACCACGACGTCGCCGAGATCGACCAGCACCCATTCGGCGCCCGATGCGCCTTCCACGCCGTAGACGCGCGCACCGAGCGCGCGCAGCTTGTCTTCGACATTGTCGGCGAGCGCCTTGACCTGCCGGCTCGAGTCGCCGCTCGCGATCACCACGCGCTCGAACATCGAGGGCAGCTGCGCGGTGTTGAGCACAACGATGTCGTAGCCTTTGATGTCCTCCAGCGCATCGACCACCGCGCGCTGCTTCTTGCGTATGTCCATCGCGTCCGGGTCGCTCCTAGTGGCGGTATAGGCCGCGCGCCTCAATATAGTCGAGCACGCGTCGGGGCAGCAAACGCGACACGTCCTCGCCGCGAGCGATGCCGTCGCGAATGGCCGTGGCGGATATTTCCAGAGGCGCCATCTCGACGCCAAGCACCGTGCCCGCGGGACGATTGCGCCAGTCGCTCTCGGGCGCGACGCGGCGCCGGGCGAGCTGCGTGCGCACCGCGGGGTTGGCGTTCGGTTCCCATCCCGTGCGCTCGAAGACCGCGATATGCACGAGCTCGAAGAGCCGTTGCCACCGATGCCAGCCATCGAGCTTGGCGAACTGGTCGCCGCCCATCAGCAGCACGAGCGGCGTCTCGTCGCCGAGCTCGGCGCGCAGCGCGGCGAGCGTGTCGACCGTGTAGCCGGAATGTGTCGGCGAGAGCTCGCGCGCGTCGATCGCGTAGCGCGGCTCGCCGGTGATGGCGCGCTCGAGCATCGCCCGTCGATCCTCGCCTGGCGCAACCGGCGCGATGCGGTAGCCGGGTGCACCGGTTGGCATCCACAGCACCCGAGCCACGCGCAGCGTGTCGAGCGCGAGCCGAGCGATCGCAAGGTGCGCGTTGTGGACCGGGTCGAAGGTGCCGCCGAGAAGGCCAAGCGGCGCGAGCGCGGAGGCGGCCAAGCGTGGCGGCTCGGGCTAGCCGCGCACCTCGCCGTGGCCGAACACCACGAACTTCTTGGTGGTGAGGCCCTCGAGTCCGACCGGCCCGCGCGCGTGCAGCTTGTCGGTGGAGATGCCGATCTCGGCGCCGAGGCCGTACTCGAAGCCATCGGCGAAGCGGGTCGAGGCGTTGACCAGCACTGAGCTCGAATCGACCTCGCGCAGGAAGCGCTGCGCGCGCGCCGGGTCGGAAGTCACGATGGCGTCGGTGTGCTGCGAGCCGTACTTGGCGATGTGCTCGATCGCCTCGTCCAGGCCTTTTACCACGCGGATCGAAACCACCGGGGCGAGCCATTCGGTGTAGTAATCCTGCTCGGTCGCCGCGCGGGCCTCGTGCGCGTGACGCCGCGCCGCCTCGTCGGCGCGCATCTCCACGCCCTTCGCGCGGTAGATTGCTGCGATCTTCGGCAGCACCTGCGGCGCGATGGCCTCGGCCACCAGCAGCGTCTCCATCGTGTTACAGGTGCCGTAGCGCTGCGTCTTGGCGTTGTCCGCGATGCGGACCGCCATCTCCGCGTCTGCCTTGTCATCGATGTACACGTGGCACACGCCGTCCAGATGCTTGATCATCGGGATGCGCGACTCACGCGCGAGTCGCTCGATGAGTTCCTTGCCGCCGCGCGGCACGATGATGTCGACGAACTCATTCATCGTAATCAACTCGCCCACCGCGGCACGATCGGCGACGCCAATCACCTGCACCGCCGCCTCCGGCAACCCCGCCGCCTTGAGCCCCGCGCGCACGCAGCCGGCGATCGCCTGGTTCGAATGCAGCGCCTCGGAGCCGCCGCGCAGGATGCAGGCATTGCCGGACTTGACGCACAGCGCCGCCGCGTCTGCGGTGACGTTCGGGCGCGACTCGTAGATGATGCCGATGACGCCCAGCGGCACGCGCATGCGGGCGACCTCGATGCCGGTGGGGCGCTTGGCGCGCTCGGTGATCTCGCCCACCGGGTCCTCGAGCGCCGCGACGCTCTCCAGCCCCGCGGCCATCTGCGCGACCGAATCCTGGGTCAACGTCAGGCGGTCGACGAACGCCGCGTCGCGGCCGTCCTTCCTCGCCTGCTCGACGTCGGCGCGGTTGGCCTCGAGCAGCTTAGCGGCCTCGGCGCGGATCGCGGCTGCCATCGCACCGAGCGCCCGGTCCTTCGCGGCGCGCTGCGCGCGCGCCAGCACGCGCGCAGCCGCGCGCGCCGCGGCGCCCAGCTCGCGCACGTAGGCGCGAACATCAAGCGTGCCCGCGTCGAGCTTCGGATCCATGCGTCAATCTTAACCCAAGCTTGACGAACTCCTCCCAGGGCCGGGCGCGGTAAACGCCCTTGATTGCGCGGTCGATTCTCGAAGCGTGCACGATCGCCTGATCGAGCGCGGCGGGCGCGTACCGGCGCAGCGCCGCGCGCATCGTGGCCTGGCGCGGACCCCACACGCGGTTCTCGCGCAGCAGTTGGTCGAGCGCCCGGCCTTCGTCCACCCCGCGGCGGATGCGCGACAGTGCGCGCAGGTCCTCCGCGACCGCCCAGAGCACGAGCGTGGATGCCTCGCCCTCGTCGCGCAGACCCTCGATTACGCGTACGTAGCGAGCGAGGTCTCCTGCAAGCAGCGCTTCGCCCGCGGCGTACGCGTCGTAGCGCGCTACGTTGGCCACCGCCTCGCGGGCCTGCTCGAGGCCGATCTCGCCGGCCGGTGCGAGCAGCGCGAGCTTTTGCACTTCCTGGTGTGCGGCCAGCAGATTGCCTTCGACGCGTTCGGCGATCAGCTCGAGCAGCTCGCGCGATCCGCGCTGACCCTGACGCGCGAGACGCTCGCCGATCCACGCCGGCAGCCTGGCGCGCTCTATCGGAAACACGTCGACGACCACGCCGGCGCGGGCGAGGGCGCCGAACCAGGCAGAGTTCTGCCCGCTGCGATCGAGCCTCGGCAGCGTCACCAGCGTCAGGTTCTGCGGATTCAGGCTTTCGCAGTACTGGACGATCGCCGCCGCGCCGTCCGTACCGGGCTTGCCGGAGGGGACGCGCAGCTCGACGATCCGGTGGGCGCCGAACAGCGACAGGCTGGCACCGGCGTGAACGAGCTCGCTCCAGTCGAAGCCGCGCTCGGCGATCAGCACCTCGCGCTCGGCGTAGCCGCGCTTGCGCGCGGCGGCGCGCAGCGCATCCGCCGCTTCGAGCGCAAGCAGCGGCTCGTCGCCGTGGATCGTATAGAGCGGCGCGAAAGACTTCGCGAGTTGCGCTTCGAGCTGCTCGGCGCGAATTTGCATCGCCGCTAGCTTACGCTGGGGCGGCGCGCCGAGGACAGCCTTCGCATGATCTGCTGCACCATGTCGGTCTGCATGTCGCGGTAGAGCAGCTGCTCCTCGGCTTCCTTGGCGAGCACTTCGGCGTCGTTGAAGGTCACGTCGCGCTGCAGCTGGATCACGCTGGCCGGAATGAACTCCGTGCCCTTGCCGTCGTGCACCCGAAAGCCCACCACGTAGCGCAGCTGGAACTCGCGCACGCGCCCGGCGCCGGTGAGCGACAGGATCACCTTTTCGCGCGTCTCGCGCACGAACTCCATCACCGCCTGCGCCTTCTTCGGGTCGTCGACGACCGTGGTGCGGGTGCCGGCCTGGATATTGCGCTTGAGCTCAAGCGCGACACCGCCGCTCGCGCTGGGCATGTAGAGCGTCTCGAACGGCAGCTCCGCGGTGCCGCGCAACTGGAAGCCGCAGGCGGCGAGCCCGAGGACGAGCGCGGCGGCGGCGAGCGTGCGCATCAGATCACCACGTTGATCAGCCGCCCGGGCACCACGATCACCTTGCGTACGGGCTTGCCGGCGATGTACTTCTGGGCCACTTCGCTGGTCTGTACCAGCGTCTCGAGCGCCTTCTGGTCGGCGGCCTTGGGCGCGCGCAGACTGCCGCGCGTCTTGCCTCCCACCTGCACCACGTACTCGATCTCGTCCTGCTCGAGCGCAGCGGGGTCGGGCTCGGGCCAGCTTGCCTGCAGCACGTCCTCGCCGTAGCCGAGCGCGCGCCACAGGTGATGGCAGATGTGCGGGGTGATCGGTGCGAGCACGCGCACCAGGATCGAGAAACCCTCGTCGGCCGCGGGCGTGCGCCCTGGGAGCTTCTCCAGGGCGTTCAGCATCTTCATCGCCGCGGAGGCCACGGTGTTGAACTGGTGCTTGCCGAGGTCGTAATTCGCCTGCTTGAGCACGCTGTGCACTTCGAGCCGCGTGGCCCGATCGAACGCGCCACGCGCCGCCGTGGCAGCGCCGTGCAGCTTCGCGCCGTAGGCCCAAAGCCGCTTGAGGAAGCGGAACGAGCCCTCGACGCTTTCGTCGGACCACTCGAGCGTGTTGGTCGGTGGCGAGGCGAAGATGATGTAGAAGCGCGCCGTATCGGCGCCGTACTTGTCGATCAGCGCTTGCGGATCGACGCCGTTGTTCTTTGATTTCGACATGGTGCCAACGCCGGCGAACACGACCTCGGTGCCGTCGTTCGTGCGCCTGGCGGACTCGATGCGGCCCTTGGCGTCGCGCGTGACCTGCACCTCCGACGGATGCACCCACTCGCGCCGCCCCTGCGGCGTATCGCGGTAATAGGTTTCGGCGAGCACCATGCCCTGCGTGAGCAGATGGGTGAACGGCTCCGAAATCGCGAGTAGGCCCTCGTCGCGCATCACCCGCTGGAAAAAGCGCGAGTACAGCAGGTGCAGGATGGCATGCTCGATGCCGCCGATGTACTGGTCGACCGGCATCCAGTACTTGGCGCGCTGATCGAGCATGGCGCGCTCCTGGTCCGGGCAGGCGAAGCGCGCGAAGTACCAGGACGAGTCGACGAAGGTATCCATGGTGTCGGTCTCGCGCCTGGCCGCGTTGCCGCACGACGGGCACCGGGTGTCGTAGAACTCGGGCATCTTGGCGAGTGGATTGCCGGTGCCGTCGGGCACCAGGTGCTCGGGCAGCTTGACCGGCAGGTCCTCATCGGGCACCGGGACGTCGCCGCACGACGGGCAGTGCACGATTGGAATCGGGCAACCCCAATAGCGCTGGCGCGAGATGCCCCAGTCGCGCAGGCGCCACTGCACTTGCTTCTCGCCGAGGCCCTTGGCCTGCAGGTCCGCCGCGATCGCATCGACCGCCGCCTGGTAATCGAGCCCGTCGTACTTGCCGGAGTTGATGCAGGTGCCGTACCCCGCGTACTCGGGCTTCCAGGGCTCGGGCACATCGTCGCCTGCCGGATGGCGGATCACGCAGGGAATCGGCAGGCCGTACTTGCGCGCAAAGGCGTAGTCGCGCTCGTCGTGCGCCGGCACACCCATCACGGCGCCTTCGCCGTAGCCCATCAGCACGTAGTTGCCGATCCACACCGGAAGCTCTTTGCCCGAGAGCGGGTGCGTAACGGTGAGTCGGGTGGGCATGCCCTTTTTCTCGAGCTGCGCCAGATCGGCCTCCATGACCGCGCCCTGCTTGCATTCCTCGACGAAGGCGGCGAGCCGGGCGTCGCGCTTCGCGGCCCAGGCGGCGATCGGATGCTCGGCGGCCACCGCGCAGAAGGTCGTGCCCATCAACGTATCGGCGCGCGTGGTGAACACCCACAGCCGCTTGTCCTCGCCGTCGAGCCGGTAGGGAAAGGCGAGGCGCACGCCTTCGCTTTTTCCGATCCAGTTCTTTTGCATCAGCTTGACCTGCTCGGGCCAGCCCGAGAGGCCGTCGAGCGCGCCGAGCAGCTCCTCGGCATAAGCCGTGATGCGCAGGAAATACATCGGGATCTCGCGCTTCTCGACCGGTGCGCCGGTGCGCCAGCCGCGCCCGTCGATCACCTGCTCGTTGGCGAGCACCGTCTGGTCGACCGGGTCCCAGTTCACCACGCCCGTCTTCTTGTAGGCGAGGCCCTTGCGAAACAGGCGCGTGAACAGCCACTGGTTCCAGCGGTAGTATTCGGGCGTGCAGGTGGCGAGCTCGCGCTGCCAGTCAAGCGCAAAGCCAAGCCCCTTCAACTGCGCCTTCATGTAGGCGATGTTCTCGGTGGTCCACTTCGCCGGCGGCACCTTGTTGGCCATCGCGGCGTTCTCCGCCGGAAGGCCGAACGCGTCCCAGCCCATCGGCTGCATCACGTTGTAGCCGCGCATGCGGTGCGTGCGCGTAAGCACGTCGCCGATGGTGTAGTTGCGCACGTGCCCCATGTGCAGCTTGCCCGAGGGATAGGGGAACATCGACAGGCAGTAGAACTTCGGCCTGGCGGGGTCCTCCTCGGCGTGGAACGATCGCCGCGCATCCCAGAACGCCTGGGCCTCGCGCTCGACGCTTCGCGGTTCGTAGCGGTCTTGCATGCGGGACAACGATGCTGCCGGAGTGAACGGGAAGGCGCGAATTATAGCCGCAGGGCCTCCCCGGCCCGACCTCGGCCGGGGGTATTCACAGGCCTGGTGGCGACGGGCGCCGCGTCGAGGACGTGCCGATGAGGAAGCGGTTGGCGGTCTTGCTGCTTGCGGGGAGCCTCGCGCTGGCGGCAATTGACGCTGCGGTGGCCTCGGTCAGCCCGGCGCAGCTCGCGCAGTAAGCCGCCAAGACCGACATCGAGCGGGGCAAAGGCGCCGCGCGCCGCGCAGGGATCCGGAAGGTGACGGTCGCGAGCCCGACGACGCAACGGCTTGCGCTCTCGGTCTACGGTCAGATGCGCGCCGACGGCAATGCGGCGCACATCCGCCCCGAGCGAAGCGGCGAGGGTTTCGTGGTTCACGTGCGCCTCGCAAGCTTGCCGACCAAAGCGGATGCGGAGGCGCTTGCCGCGCGCCTTTGCACGAAGTACGGCCTCGCCGTCCCCGCAGCAAGTCGCTCGGGATGCACCGCACGCGCGAAGTCGCTTGCGATCGGACTACGCGTTGCGGCAGATCGCGCGGCGAAGCGTTGCACGTGGAATCGCACCACCCCCGCAGCGCCTCACGCACAGCTGAACGATTTACGTGGCGGGCTATAATTCGCGGGCTTTGTCGCTCCACCTCGAACACCTCAATCCAGAACAGCTCGCCGCC
>JBFKUL010000015.1:0-21959 GCA_041635755.1 Burkholderiales bacterium
CGCGCAATGGACCTCGGTGATGATCTGGCTGCCGACCTTCATCGTCGACGAGCGCGGCGGATCGAATGCCGTCGCCTCGCTGCTGACGGCGCTGATGGTGCTCGCCAACGTTCCCGGCAACCTCGGCGGCGGATGGTTGCTGGCGCGCGGCGTCCGGCGCGGAACGCTGGTAGTCGCGGCGAGCGCAATGATGGCGCTGTGCTCGACCGGCATGCTGCTCGATGTGCTGCCCGATGCGCTGCGCTTCCTGCTTGTGCTGGTATTTTCAAGCTCCGCAGGCATGATCCCCGCGTGCATTTTCTCTGGTCTTCCGGTGCACGCGAGAACGCCGCAGCACATCGGCACCGGCAACGGCATGGTGATGCAGACCTCGCAGGCCGGCCAGTTCATCGGTCCGATCGCGCTCGCGTGGCTCGCCACGCGCTTCGGCGGCTGGGACGCGACGCTTTGGGCGATGCTCGCGCTCGCCGCAGGCGGCGCCGCCTGCGGCGTCGCCGTGGCGCGGATCGAGCAGAGCCTCGCGCATCAGCGCTAGAATTCACCTTTCTACGGAGTCGCCATGCGAGACATCCACATCTGCGAAGTCGGTCCGCGCGATGGACTTCAGAACGCCAAGCACCTGATGCCCACCGCGTCGAAGAAAGCCTGGATCAGCGCGCTTGCGGCAGCCGGGCTTGAGGAGATCGAGGTCGGCTCGTTCGTGCCGCCCAAGCTCATTCCGGCGATGGCCGACACCGGCGAGATCGTCGCTCACGCGCGCAACATCCCGGGCGTCCGGATCGTCGCGCTGGCGCCCAACCTCAAGGGCATGCAACGCGCGCTCGAGGCGGGCGCGCACAAGATCACCTTCCCGGTCTCGGCAAGCCGCGAGCATTGCCTCGCCAACGTGCGCATGACGCCGGAGCAGATGGTCGACGAAGTGAAGCGATGCATCGTGGTGCGTGACGCGCTTCCCACGGGCAAGCGTCCGGAGATCGAGGGCGCGGTCGCCACCGCGTTCGGCTGCACCCTGCAGGGCAACGTGCCCGAAGACTACGTGGTCAAGATCGCCACGCTGCTCGCCGAGGCGGGCTGCGACGGTGTCGCGCTCGCCGATACGGTGGGCTACGCTAACCCGGCGCAGATCCGGCGCATCTTCCGCAGCGTGCGCGAGGCGATCGGCGAAAAACTGGAAGCCGCGCACCTGCACAACACACGGGGGCTCGGCCTCGCCAATGCGCTCGCGGCCTACGAGGAAGGCGTACGCCACTTCGACAGCTCGATGGGCGGGCTCGGCGGCTGTCCGTTCGCGCCCGGTGCGAGCGGCAACGTCATTACAGAAGACCTGGTGTTCATGTTCGAGAGCATGGGGCTGGACACGGGGATCGACTTCGACAAACTGATGGCGGCGCGCGAAGTGCTGGTAAAGGGCCTGCCCGAGGAACCAATTTACGGTCACACGCCGATGGCCGGGTTGCCGAAGGGGTTCCGGCAAGCAGCCTGATGGCGAAACTTCCCCTCGACGACGTTTGCGTCGTCGAATCTGCCACGTCGGTACAGCGGGGCCTACGGCGGCCCCCCCGTACCCCCCTCGCCGGGTAGAGGAATAACCATGGCGCATCGCTTGCCGCTGGAAGGCGTTCGCGTCGTCGAATTTGCGCACATGGTGATGGGCCCGGCCTGCGGGCTGGTGCTCGCCGATCTCGGCGCCGAAGTGATCAAGGTCGAGCCGCTCGAAGGCGACAACACCCGGCGGCTCGCCGCCGCGGGTGCGGGTTTCTTCCCGATCTTCAACCGCAACAAGAAAAGCCTCGCGATCGACGTCAAAAAGCCCGGCGGTCGTGAGGTGGCGCTGAAGCTGCTCGATGCCGCGGACGTGCTGACCGAAAACTTCCGCCCCGGCGCGCTCGACAAGATGGGCTTCGGCTACGAGGCGCTCGCCAAGCGCAACCCGCGCCTCGTCTATTGCTCGCTGAAAGGCTTTCTTACCGGGCCCTACGAGCAGCGCGCCGCGCTGGACGAAGTGGTGCAGATGATGGGCGGGCTCGCATACATGACCGGGCTGCCGGACCGGCCATTGCGCGTCGGCTCGTCGGTGAACGACATCATGGGCGGCATGTTCGGGGCGATCGGCGTGCTCGCTGCGCTGCGCGAGCGCGAGACGACCGGCCGCGGCAAACGCGTCACCAGCGCGCTGTTCGAGAACACCGCCTTCCTGGTGGCGCAGCACATGGCGCAATACGCGATCACGGGCGAAGCGCCGCCACCGATGTCGGTGAAGCGACCCGCGTGGGGCGTGTACGACATATTCGACACGGCGGATCAGAATCGCCTGTTCGTCGGCGTAGTCACCGACACGCAATGGGAAATCTTCTGTCGAGAGTTCGGCGAGCCCGAGCTGGCCGCCGACGCGCGTCTGAAGACCAACGCCGATCGCGTACGCGAGCGTGGCTGGCTGATTCCGCGCCTCAATGAGACGTTGCGCCGCTATGGCATCGGCGAGCTCGCCGCCAAGCTCGAAGCGATCGGCCTGCCCTTCGCGCCGATCGCAAAACCCTGGGACCTGTTCGACGATCCGCACCTGAGGGCCTCGGGCGGATTGCTCGAGACGCGCGTCAAGCCAGGCACTACGGTACCGGTGCCAGCGTTGCCGCTCGAGCTGGACGGAAAGCGCCTGCCCAAGCGTCTCGATCCACCCGAGCTTGGCGAAGGCAGCCGCGAGGTGCTGCGCGCGCTCGGCGTCTCGCAGGCCGAGCTCGAGCGCCTCGTGCGCGAACGCGTAATCGTCCTGCCCGCGTAGCGCGGCGTCGCAGGCGCGGCCGGCTCAGGCGCCGGGAACCTTTTCCTGCAGGAACTGCAGCACCGCGATCTCGTCTCGGCGCAACGCCGCTCCGCCTTTGCGCCGCGACGGTCGCGAGCGCGACTTCCTGGGCAGCGGTACGGTCAGCCCAAGCAGATACGCGCGCACCAGCGCCGGGTGCACGTAGTACTTGCGGCAAACCGCGCGCGTGTTGCCGAGACGCTCGGCCACCGCATCGATCGCGCGCAGGATGTTGCGATCGGCCTCGCGCCGGCTCGCCGCCGGTCCCGTGGCGCGCAGCTCGAGCGCCGCATGCATCGTGCCCCCCCAGGTGCGGAACGCCTTGGCGGTGATATCGCGGCCGGTGATTTCGCGCAGATACTCGTTGACGTCGTCGGAAGAGATCGCCTGGCGCTTGCCCTCGGCGTCGAGGTACTGAAACAGCTCCTGCCCGGGCAGGTCCTGGCAACGCTGGATGATGCGCGCGAGGCGCGGGTCGTTCAGCGCCACCGAATGCTCGACCCCGCTCTTGCCGCGAAAGCTGAACAGCAGCAGCTTGCCTTCGACGCGCACATGGCGCCGCCGCAGCGTCGTCAGGCCGTAGGAGCGGTTCTCGCGTGCGTACTCGTCGTTGCCCACCCGGATCAGGGTGCGATCGAGCAGCCGCACGACCGTGGCGAGGAGCTGCTGGCGGCCCAGATCGTCGGTGCGCAAATCGCGCTCGATGCGCTCGCGGATGCTCGGCAATACCTCGCTGAACTCGAGCATGTGCCGGAACTTCGAGCGATCGCGCGCCTCGCGGTACGAGGGGTGGTAACGGTACTGCTTGCGACCGCGCGCGTCGCGCGCCGTAGCCTGGATGTGACCGTCCGGATCGGCGCAGATCCACACCTCGGTCCAGGCCGGCGGGATGGCGAGCGCGTTCAGCCGCTTGCGCGTCTTTGCGTCTGCGATGCGCGTGCCATCCGGCGCGAAATAGCTCCAGCCCTTGCCCGAGCGCTGACGCCGGATGCCGGCCAGCCCGTCGGTGACGTAGCGCAGCCCGGCGCGGGCGGCCGCCTTGCGGTGCTCATGCGTGCGCGACAGCGTCAACCGACGGTTTCCGTTGCGGACGGTGCGCCATGGTGCCCGCACTCGCCACCGGCTGGCAAGCCGGCTGAGGCGTGTCAGGCTTTGATTTCGACCTCGATGAAGGCGTACTCGAAGTCGTTCGCGTTCACCACGTCGTGCTCGACGCCGACGTTGCGGAAGTACGGCACGCCCTTCTTGAGCTCGGCGATGCGCTCGCCGCCTGCTTCGAGCAGCTTCAGGTTGCCGTCGAGCAGCGGCGTGACCACGTAATCGTACTCGTGCCGATGCCAACCGGTCGCCGCGCCGGGTGCAAAGCGCCACTCGGTCACCCGCACGCGCTCGTTGTCGATGAACACCGTCGAGACGGCCCGCGCGCTCACTTCGGCACCACCGCGTCGATCCCGGCCTGCGCGATCTGCTCGTCCTCGTGCGACTGCACGCCCGAGACGCCGATGCCGCCGACGCAGCTGCCCTCGACCACGATCGGCAGACCGCCGCGCACCGGGAGGATGCCGGGCATCTTGACCATCGCCGGCCTGCCGTTGGTGATCCGGTCCTCCCAGGACTTGGTCGGGCGGCGCGAGACGGCGGCGGTGCGGCCCTTCTCGATGGCAATCGTTGCGCTGGCGGGCGAAGCGCCATCCATGCGCACGAAGTGCAGCAGGTGGCCGCCATCGTCGAGGATCGCCACGCTGACCACCCAGCCGTAGCGCTGCGCCTCGGCGAGCGCCGCGGTGCTCATCTGCGCGCAATCTTCCCGTGTCAGTGCGGAGCGGGACATCATTGCGGCGTGCCGGCGAGCGCGCGCTTGAGCTGCTCGAGCGCGCCGGGATCCTCGATGGTGGTGAGGTCGCCCGGATCGCGCCCCTCGGCGAGCGCTTGGATCGCGCGCCGCAGCGTCTTGCCCGAGCGCGTCTTCGGCAACAATGTCACGAAGTGCACGGCGCGCGGCCTCGCGATCGCGCCGAGCTGCTTGTCCACCGTCTGCATCACTTCCTTCTCGAAGGCCTTGCGCGTCTCGGGCGAGCCAAGCTTGGAGGCGTCCTTGGCCACAGCGAAGGCGAGCGGCATCTGGCCTTTGACCGGGTCGGCGACGCCGACCACGGCGCACTCGGCGATGTTCGAGTGCATGTTCACCGCCTCCTCGATCTCGCGCGTGCCGAGGCGGTGTCCGGCGACGTTGATGACGTCGTCGGTGCGCCCGAGGATGAAGTAGTAGCCGTCCCGGTCGCGGATGCCCCAGTCGAAGGTCGAGTAGACGCTCTTGTCCTTGAAGCTGGTGAAGTAGGTCTCGACGAAGCGCTCGTCGTCGCCCCAGATGGTCGACATGCAGCCCGGCGGCAGCGGCGGCACGATCGTCACCACGCCCTTCTCGCCGTCGGCAACCTCCTTGCCGGTTTCCTCGTGCAGCAACCGCACGTCGTAGCCGTACGCCGGAAAACTCGGCGAGCCCATCTTCGAGGGCGTCTTCTCGACCCCGGGCATGGGCGAGAGCAGCGGCCAGCCGGTCTCGGTCTGCCAGTAGTGATCGAGCACCGGGCGGCCTAGCGACTCGACGATCCACTGATGGGTGGGCTCGTCGAGCGGCTCGCCGGCGAGAAACAAGTGCCTCAGCGAGCTGAGGTCGTACTTCTTCAGGAACGCCGGGTCCTGCTTCTTCAGCACGCGGATCGCGGTCGGCGCGGAGAACATCACGGTCGCCTTGGTGTCCTGCACGATCTTCCACCAGACACCCGCGTCGGGGCGGATCGGCACGCCCTCGTACAGGATGGTGGTCATGCCCGCGATTAGCGGCGCGTAGATGATGTACGAGTGCCCGACCACCCAGCCGATGTCGGAGGTGGTGAACATGGTCTCGCCCGGCGCGCCGCAGAAGATGTGTTTCATCGAGGCGGCAAGCGCGACGGCGTAGCCGCCGACGTCGCGTTGCACGCCCTTCGGCTTGCCGGTGGTGCCCGAGGTGTAGAGGATGTAGGAGGGCTCGTTCGACTCGAGCCAGGCGCAGGGCACGTCCGCCTTGTCGTGTTTCGTGGCGAGCTCGACCCAGTCGACGTCGCGCCCCGCGATCGTCGGCATGTTTGGATCGAGTCCGCGCCGATAGAGCAGGACCTTCTGCGGCGGATGCTTGGCGAGCTTGAGCGACTCGTCGACCAGCGACTTGTAGAGCACCGGTTTGCCCATGCGGCTGCCCCCGTCGGCAGTCACCATCAGCCGCGGTTTGGCGTCGTCGATGCGCGCCGCAAGGCTCGAGGCGGCGAAGCCGCCGAACACCACCGAGTGCACGGCGCCGATGCGGGCGCAGGCGAGGATCGCGAACATCGCCTCCGGGATCATCGGCATGTAGATGATCACCCGGTCGCCCTTTTTCACGCCCAGCGAGACCATCATCGCCGCGGCGCGCTGCACCTCGCGGTGCAGCTCGCGATAGGTATAGCGCTTTTCCTCGTTCACCTCAGTCGAGATGTAGATGACCGCTAGCTGATCGGCGCGCTTCGCGAGGTGGCGGTCGATCGCGTTATGGCAGAGGTTGGTCTCGCCGCCGAGGAACCACTTCGCGAACGGCGGCTTGGCGTAATCGAGCACCTTGCCGAACGGCTTGTGCCAGTGGATGAGCTTCGCCTGCTCGGTCCAGAACCCTTCGCGATCCTCGAGCGAGCGGCGGTGAAACGCCTGGACTTTCTTCATGCCCTCCTCCTCTCGCGCCTTACGCCGCCAAGTCCACGACCACCCGGCCGCGGATCTGCGAGGCAATGAACTTGTCGAACGCCTGCGGCAGCTCCTCGAAAGGAATCGTGTGCGCGATCTCCTTGAGGTGCGCGGGTCGCATGTCGCCGGCCAGCCGCCGCCAGACCTCCTGGCGCACCGGCATCGGGCAATTGACCGAGTCGATGCCGAGCAGGCTCACGCCGCGCAGGATGAAAGGTGCCACGGTCGTGTTCAAGCCCATGCTCGCCGCGAGACCGATCGAGGCGATGGTGCCGCCGACCTGCATGGTGCTCGCCATCCAAGCGAGCACCTCGCCACCCAGATTGTCGACGGCGCCGGCCCAGAGCGACTTGTCGAGCGGCTTGATCTTGGCCAGCTCGAGCTCGCTGCGCAGCTTCACTTCCTTGGCGCCGAGCTTCTTCAGGTAATCGGCCTCGTTCGCCTTGCCGGTCAGCGCGACCACGTGATAACCCAGGCGCGCGAGCGCGGCCACCGCGATCGATCCCACGCCTCCGGTCGCGCCGCTCACGACGACCGGCCCGTTGGCGGGCTTGAGGCCGTTCTGCTCCATCCTCACGATGCCCAGGCCCGCGGTGAACCCGGCGGTGCCGAAGGCCATGGCCTCCCACAGCGACAGCCCCTGGGGCATCTTGACCAGCCAGTCCGCCGGTACGCGGGCGTATTCCGAGTAGCCGCCGTGGTGCGCCACGCCGATGTCGTAGCCCGTGGCAAGCACCGCGTCGCCCTTCTTGAAGCGGTCGTCGGATGAGCTGACGACCGTGCCCGAAAAATCGACTCCGCCGATGCAGCTCGCGCGGCGCAGGATCTTGCCCTTGCCGGTCGCGGCGAGCGCGTCCTTGTAGTTGATGTCGGAGTACGCCACGCGCACCACGACCTCGCCGGGATCGAGATCGTCCAGCTTGCACTCGACGAAACCGGCCTGGATTTTCTTGTCGACTTCGGTGATGCGAAACGCCTTGAATCGATCCATGCCCCCTCCTCGGCTTGCGACAGTCTAGCGCGGCGCACGCTGCATGCGGCGGTACTCGACCGACTGCATCTCGTTCAGCCGGCTCGCGGTGCGCGCGAACTCGGCGCTCTTCTCGCCCTGCGGATAAAGCCCCTCCGGCGCCGCCTCGGCCGACACCACCAGCTTGACGCGCTCATCGTAGAACACATCCACCAGCCAGGTGAAGCGCCGTGCCGCGTCCGATTTATCCGGCGTCATGCGCGGCACGCCCGAGACGATCACGGTATGGAAGCGCCGCGCAAGGTCGAGGTAGTCCGCGTAGGAGCGCGGCCCGCCGCACAGCACCTCGAAGTCGAACCATACCAGCCCGCCGGCGCGCTTGCGGTAGCGGATCACGCGCCCCTCGACATCCAGCGGGTGGTCTTCCTCGACGACGTCCGCAAGCTCGGCGAAGATCGTCCCGAGCGCCGCCTCAGCGTCGGCGCCGAGCGGCGTGTGGTAGACCTCCAACCGCTCCATCTTGCTGCGCCGGTAGTCGACGCCGCCGTCGACCTCGAGCACGTCGAGTCGCTCCTTGAGCAGCGCGATCGCCGGTAGAAAGCGCTCGCGCTGCAGGCCGTCCGGATAGAGTGCGTCCGGGTGGTAGTTGCTGGTCATGCAGAATTCCACGCCTCGATCCATCACCTGGGAGACGAAGCGCCCGAGGATCATGGCGTCGGCGATGTCCGAGACGTGGAACTCGTCGAAGCAGATCAGGCGCCAGCGCCGAGCGGTGCGCGCCGCAACCTCGGCGATCGGGTCCTCGGTGCCCTTCAGCTGATCGAGCTCCCGGTGGATCTCGCGCATGAAATGATGGAAATGCACCCGGCGCTTGCGCACCAGCGGCACGCACAGGAAGAAGGCGTCCATCAGAAAGCTTTTTCCGCGTCCCACGCCGCCCCACAGATAAACGCCCTTGGGCAGCGGCGGCTTGACCAGCAGGCGCTTGAGCGCCGTGTTGCGGCGCGACTTGTAGGCGGTCCACTCGTCGTAAAGTCGCTGCAGCCGCTCGACCGCGCGCCATTGCGCGGCGTCGGAGACGAAGCCGCGCTGCGCGAGGCTTTTCTGGTAGAGCGCAACGACGTCCAGGCCGTCGGCGTGCGCGCCCGCGTCGGCGCGCACCGGGCCCTCGGGCGCGCTATCGCGCATTGCTCACCCGTTCAGCGCGCGCTTGTCCACCGACAGGGCCGCCTCGCGCATCACCTCCGACATCGACGGATGCGCGTGGCAGATGCGCGCGATGTCCTCGGCGCTCGCCGAGAACTCCATCGCCACCACCGCCTCGGCGATCAGCTCGGAAGCCTGCCCGCCGATCGCGTGCACGCCAAGGATACGGTCGGTCTGGGCATCCGCCAGCATCTTGATGAAGCCCTCGGGCTCATCGCGCCCAAGCGCGCGCCCGTTGTAGGCGAACGGAAACTTTCCGGCGCGGTAGGCCACGCCCTCGCCCTTCAGCTGCTGCTCGGTCTTGCCGACCCAAGCGATCTCCGGCGCGGTGTAGATGACCCAGGGAATGGCGTCGTAGTTCACATGGCCTTTCTGCCCGGCAATGATCTCGGCCACCATCACGCCCTCCTCCTCGCCTTTGTGCGCGAGCATCGGCCCGCGCACCACATCGCCCACTGCCCAGATGTTCGGCAGATTGCTGCGGCAGTGTGCGTCGACTTCAACGAAGCCCTTGTCGTCGAGCTTCAGACCCACCGCCTCCGCACCCAGGCCCTCGGTATTCGGCACGCGCCCGACGGAAACCACTAGCCGATCGCAATCGAAGGTCTGCTTGGCGCCGTCCTTTGCCGCATACGCGATGCTCACGCCCTTCTTGCCCTGCTTGACGTCCTTGACCTCGACGCCGAGTTCGATGTCGAGACCCTGCTCCTTGGTGAAGATCTTCCAGGCTTCCTTGGCGACCGCTTCGTCCGCCGCCCCGAGGAACGTCGGCAGCGCCTCGAGCACCTTGACCTTGGCGCCGAGCCGGCGCCACACGCTGCCGAGCTCGAGGCCGATGACGCCGGCGCCGATCACCCCGAGGCGCTGCGGAATTTCCTCGAAGGCGAGCGCGCCCTCGTTGTCGCAGATGAACTTGTTGTCCACCGCAATGCCGGGCAAATGGCGCGCCTTCGATCCAGTGGCGATGATCACGTGCTTGGCGAGCAGCGGCTCGGTCTCCGGGCCCTCGAGCACCTCGACCTGCCAGCCGGAGGCATCGCCGCTGGCAAGCCTGCCATGTCCCTTGAGCCAGGCGATCTTGTTCTTCTTGAACAGCCCGGCGATGCCACCGGTCATGCGCGAGACGATCTTCTGCTTGCGCGCCATCATCGTGCCGAGGTCCACTTTGACGCCGCTCGCCGTGATGCCATGCGCCTTGAACTTGTGCGCGACGCGCTCGTAGTTCTCTGACGACTCTAGCAGCGCCTTGGAAGGAATACAGCCCACGTTCAGGCAGGTTCCTCCGAGCGCGTACTCGCCTGCCGAGTCGCGCCACTGCTCGATGCAGGCGGTGGACAAACCGAGCTGTGCGCTGCGAATCGCGGCGATATAGCCCGCCGGCCCTGCGCCGATGACGACAACGTCGTAGCTTCCGGCCATGGCTCAGATCTCCAGAATCAGGCGCGCGGGATCCTCCAGCGCTTCCTTCATCGCCACCAGGCATAGCACCGCCTCGCGCCCGTCGATGATGCGATGGTCGTAGGACAGCGCGAGATAGTTCATCGGCCGGATCACGATCTGGCCGTTCTCCACCACCGGGCGCTCCTTGGTCGCGTGTACGCCGAGGATCGCCGACTGCGGCGGGTTGATGATCGGCGTCGAGAGCATCGAGCCGAAGATGCCGCCATTGGAAATCGAGAACGTGCCGCCGGTCAGCTCCTCGATGCCGAGCTTGCCATCCTGGGCGCGCTTGCCGAAATCGGCGATCTTCTTCTCGATCGCCGCGACGCTCATCTGGTCGACGTCCCGCAGGATCGGCACCACCAGGCCGCGCGGGCTGCCGACCGCGATGCCGATATCGAAATAGCCGTGGTAGACGATGTCGTTGCCGTCGATCGAGGCATTGACCACCGGATACTTCTTCAGCGCCGCCACCGCCGCCTTGACGAACAGCGACATGAAGCCCAGGCGCACGCCGTGCTCCTTCTCGAAGCGCTCCTGGTACTTCTTGCGCAGATCGATCACCGGCTGCATGTTGACTTCGTTGAAGGTCGTGAGGATCGCCGCGGTCGACTGCGACTGCACCAGACGCTCCGCAATGCGTGCCCGCAGGCGCGACATCGGCACGCGCTGCTCGGGTCGGTTGCCGAGCACCTTCTCGACGCTGACCGGCGACGGCGGCTGCTGCAGCGGGGGCCGGGCCGCGGGCGCGGACGCCGCGGCCGGGGCCTTTGCCGCCGGCGCGCCGGCGCTCTGGACATCGGCCTTGGTGACGCGGCCATCGCGTCCCGTGCCGGCGATGGTCGACGGATCGACCCCTTTCTCCTCGGCGAGCTTGCGCGCCGCCGGCATGACCGGCGCGTTGGGTGTCGGCGCCGCCTGCGTCTGCGCAGGCGGCCTGGCCGCTTCCGTCGCTTGGGCTTCGGCTTTCGCTTCGGGTTTGGGCTTGGCTTCGGCCTTCGCCGCCGGTTTGGCGGCGACGCCCTTCGCTTCGGTGTCGATCTGCGCCAGCACCTCGCCCGAAGTCACCGAGCTGCCATTGGCCTTGACGATCTTCACGATGACGCCGTCGGCGGGCGCCGGCGTCTCGAGCACCACCTTGTCGGTCTCGATGTCGATCAGGTTCTCGTCGCGTGCGACCGGCTCGCCTTCCTTCTTGTGCCATTCGAGCAGCGTCGCCTCGGCAACCGATTCCGACAGCTGCGGCACCTTCACTTCGACAATCATCACTTCTCCCGTTCGATTTTCCCCCGGGTCCGGCTAAACCTCGCCCGGGTTATGGAAAAACCAGCGCGTAACGCGCCGGGGTTCACGTCGGATGAACGGCGCTTGCGTCCATTCCATCCGGCGTAGGCGGCACGGCGTCCCCGCGGGGGACGTCCGTGACCGCCTCTATTTGTATTTTCCGAATGCCATATCCACCACCGCTTTCTGTCGTGCCTGGTGCTTGGTCAGGTAGCCGCCCGCCGGCGCCGCGGAAGGCGGACGCCCGGCGAACAGCAGCCGCTGGTCACTGCGCATGTTCTCGGCGAAGTAGTGTGCGGTCTGATACCAGGCGCCCTGGTTCTGCGGCTCCTCCTGACACCACACCACCTCCTTCGCGTTCGGATAGCGCTTCATCTCGAGCGCGAAGGGCTTGTGCGGGAACGGGTAAAGCTGCTCGACGCGGATGATCGCCGTCTCGTCGAGGCGGCGCTCGCGGCGTGCGGCGAGCAGATCGTAGTACACCTTGCCGCTGCACGCGATGACGCGCTTCACGTCCTTCGGCTCGAGACCGTCGACCTCGGGAATGACGGTCTCGAAGGTGCCTTTGGCGAGCTCCTTGATCGACGACGCGGCTTCCTTCTTTCTCAGCAGTGATTTCGGCGTCAGCACGACGAGCGGCTTGCGGAACGGCCGCAGCATCTGCCGGCGCAGCAGGTGGAAGATCTGCGCCGCGCTCGAGGGTACGCACACCTGGATGTTGTGCTCCGCGCACAGCTGCAGGAAGCGTTCGATGCGCGCCGAGGAGTGCTCGGGCCCCTGTCCCTCGTAGCCGTGCGGCAGGAACATGACCAGGCCGCAGACGCGACCCCACTTGGATTCACCGGAGCTGATGAACTGGTCGATGACCACCTGCGCGCCGTTGGCGAAATCGCCGAACTGGGCCTCCCAGATCACCAGCGCGTTCGGTTCAGCCGACGAGTAGCCGTATTCGAAGCCGAGCACCGCCTCTTCCGAGAGCAGCGAGTCGATCACGGTGAAGTGGCCCTGGTCGGGCGAGATGTGCTGCAGCGGCATGTGCGTGCCCTGATCCCAGCGCTCGCGGTCCTGGTCATGCAGCACGGCGTGCCGATGCGCAAAGGTGCCGCGGCCCGAGTCCTGCCCGGAGAGTCGCACGTCGTAGCCGTTGGCGAGCAGCGACGCATAGGCGAGCGTCTCCGCCATGCCCCAGTCGACCGGCACCTTGCCCTCGGCCATCTGGCCGCGCGCCTGCAGCACGCGCTCGACCGTGGGATGCACCATGAAACCCTCGGGCACGGAGGTCACGCGCTGGGCCAAGCGCTGCAGCTCGGGCAGCGGCACCAGCGTGTCGGCCGCGTCGGTCCATTTCGTGTTCAGGAACGGCGCCCAGTCGACCGCGAACTTGCTTTTGAAATTCGACAGCACCGGGTTCGAGGTGGTCTTGCCGGCGTCGAGCGCGTCGCGGTATTTCTTGATCAACTCCTCGGCTTCGCCTGCGGCGAGCACGCCCTGCGCCACCAGCCGGTCGGCGTAGAGTTTGCGGGTGCCCGGATGCTGGCTGATCTTCTTGTACATCAGGGGCTGGGTAATGAACGGCTCGTCCTGCTCGTTATGGCCGAGCTTGCGATAGCACACGATGTCCACCACCACGTCCTTGTGGAACTGCTGGCGGAAATCGAGCGCGAGCTGCGTCACGAACAGCACGGACTCCGGATCGTCGCCGTTGACGTGAAAGATTGGCGCCTCGACCATCTTCGCGATATCGGTGCAGTAGGTCGTCGAGCGCGTATCGCGCACGTCGGAAGTGGTGAAGCCGATCTGGTTGTTGACGATCAGGTGCACCGTGCCGCCGGTGCCATAGCCGCGCGTGCCCGAAAGGTTGAGCGTTTCCATCACCACGCCCTGGCCGGCGAAGGCTGCGTCACCATGGATCAGGATCGGCAGCACCTGGTCGCCGGTCTTGTCGTCCCGGCGGCGCTGGCGCGCGCGCACCGAGCCCTCGACCACCGGGTTGACGATCTCCAAGTGCGAGGGATTGAAGGCGAGCGAGATGTGCACCGGTCCGCCCTCGGTCGTCAGGTCGGAGGAGAAGCCGTTGTGGTACTTGACGTCGCCCAGCGGCAGTTCCTGCGCGGTCTTGCCCTCGAACTCGGAGAACAGCTCCTTGGGCATCTTGCCGAGCACGTTCACCAGCACGTTCAGCCGCCCGCGGTGCGCCATGCCGATGACGATTTCCTGCACCCCGTTCTTGCCGCCGCGATGGATCAGCTCATCGATCGCCGGAATCAGGCTTTCGCCGCCTTCCAGCGAGAAGCGCTTTTGACCGACGTACTTGGTGTGCAGGTAGCGCTCGAGCGTCTCGGCCTCGGTGAGCTTCTGCATCAGGCGCTTGCGTTCCTTCGGGCCGTAGGAGGGCGTCGCGCGCGTCGACTCGACGCGTTGCTGGATCCAGTCGCGCTGCACGCGGTCGCTGATGAACATGTACTCGAAGCCGATGTTGCGGCAGTAGGTCTCGCGCAACGCCTGGATCAGCTCGCGCAGCGTGGTGCGCTCCAGCCCGACGAACGAGCCGGAGGTGACGCCGACATCCAGATCCGCCTCGGTGAGGTCGTAGTAGGCCGGCTCGAGCTCGGGCACCGACGGGCGCGGCAGCCGCTTGAGCGGGTCGAGCGTGGCCCAGCGCGAGCCCGCGATCCGGTAGGACGTGATGAGGAGCAGCGCCGCCACCTGCAGGCGCTCGTGCGCGGCGTCGAGCTGCGGCGCCGCGCGCCCGGCGAGCTCACCGCTCTTGGCGCGCTGCACGAACGACTCGATCACCGGCGCGTGCGCCACGTCCTTGGCGCCGTTGCCGGAGACACCCGGTACCAGCTGCATCTGGTCGAAGTACTCGCGCCACTGCTCAGGCACCGAGCCGGGATTGGACAGGTAGCGCTCGTAGAGGTCCTCGACGAACGGCGCGTTACCGCCGAAGAGATACGAGTTGGTCATCAGCTGCTTCATCATGGCTGCACTCTCCGCATCAAAGTCCGGGCGCGCGGGCCCGGCTTCACTTGCTCGCGCGTTTCTTCGCCGGCGGGCGCCTGGCGCCGGCGCGCTTCACGTCGCGCGGCTTTGCGCCCTCGTAGAGCTGCCGCGGGCGGCCGATCTTCTGGTCGTCGTCGCCGATCATCTCGTTCCACTGCGCGATCCAGCCCACCGTGCGCGCGAGCGCGAAGATGCAGGTGAACATGCTCACCGGGATGCCGAGCGCGCGCTGCACGATGCCGGAGTAGAAATCGACGTTCGGGTAGAGCTTGCGCGAAACGAAATAATCGTCTTCCAGCGCGATCTTTTCGAGCGCCATCGCGAGCTTGAACATGCGGTCGTTGGCGAGGCCCAGCTCCGCAAGCACCTCGTGGCAGGTCTCGCGCATGAGCTTGGCGCGCGGATCGTAGTTCTTGTAGACCCGGTGGCCGAAGCCCATCAGCTTGACGCCGGAGTTCTTGTCCTTCGCCTTCTTGATGAACTCGCCGATCTTGGAGACGTCGCCGATCTGGTCGAGCATCTGCAGCGCCGCTTCGTTGGCGCCGCCGTGCGCCGGTCCCCACAGGCACGCAATGCCCGCCGCGATGCACGCGAACGGGTTGGCTCCGGAGGAGCCCGCCAGGCGCACCGTCGAGGTCGAGGCATTCTGCTCGTGGTCGGCGTGCAGGATCAGAATGCGATCAAGGGCGCGCACCAGCACGTCGTTCACCTTGTACTCCTCCGCCGGCGTGCCGAACATCATGCGCATGAGGTTCGCGGTGTAAGACAGGTCGTTCTTCGGGTACATGAACGGCTGGCCCGTCGAGTACTTGTAGGCCATCGCCGTGATCGTCGGCAGCTTGGCGATCAGCCGGAACGCCGAGATCTTGCGATGCTCCGGATTACTGATATCGGTCGAGTCATGGTAGAAGGCCGACAGCGCACCCACCACGCCGACCAGCACCGCCATCGGGTGCGCGTCGCGCCGGAATCCGGTGAAAAAGCGGTTCAACTGATCGTGCACCATCGTGTGGTGCGTGACGATGTGATCGAAGCGCTTCTTCTCTTGGGCGTCGGGCAGCTCGCCGTTCAGCAGCAGATAGCAAACATCGAGGAAGTCGCAGTGCTGCGCGAGCTGCTCGATCGGGTAGCCTCGATACAGCAGCACGCCCTTGTCGCCGTCGATGTAGGTGATCTCCGAACGACAGCTGGCGGTGGAGAGGAATCCCGGGTCGTAGGTGAACACCCCCATCTTGCCGTACAGCGTGCGGATATCGACCACGTCCGGGCCGATCGTGCCCGAAAGGACCGGAAACTCGATCGTGCGCCCGTCGGGCAGCTTGAGGACCGCTTGCTTATCCACCGTTCTCTCCTTGGTCATGGCATTGCCCGGACGGAGCCGTTCCCCCCGCCTCGCTGGTTCTAGCACGCCCGCAGCCGGGCGACGATGTCGCCCAAGCGCTCATCGTAGCGCTCGCTGCGTCCGTTGACGATGTCCCACAGGTCGTTGTCCTGCAGCTCGAGCAGCGCTGAGAAGCGTTCGAGCCCCTCCGGGTCCAGCGCGCTTGCGTCCCGTGCGAGGAAGCGCTCGAGCACCAGATCGAGCTCCAACAGCCCGCGCCGGCATTTCCACTTCAATCTGTCGTGCGCCGCGCGATCCATCCGCCGCAGGACCGGTCCAGTCGGCGCTATACCGCACGCCGGACCATCATCTCCTTGATCTTGCCGATGGCGCGGGTCGGGTTCAGGTTCTTTGGGCACACATCGACGCAGTTCATGATGGTGTGGCAGCGGAACAGGCGATACGGGTCCTCCAGGTCGTCGAGGCGCTCGCGGGTCGCTTGGTCGCGCGTGTCGGCGATGAAGCGGTAGGCCTGAAGCAGGCCCGCCGGACCGACGAACTTGTCCGGGTTCCACCAGAACGACGGGCAGGCGGTCGAGCAGCACGCGCACAGGATGCATTCGTAGAGCCCGTTCAGCTCGTCGCGCTCCTCGGGCGATTGCAGCCGTTCACGCTCCGGCGGCGGCTCGTCGTTGATCAGGTAGGGCTTGATCGAGTGGTATTGCTTGAAGAACTGCGTCATGTCGACGATCAGGTCGCGCACCACCGGCAATCCGGGCAGCGGGCGCAGCGTCACGTGCTGCGGCAGGTCGGCGATCTTGGTGATGCAGGCGAGCCCGTTGCGGCCGTTGATGTTCATCGCATCCGAGCCGCACACGCCTTCGCGGCATGAACGCCGGAAGGCAAGCGAGTCGTCCTGCTCCTTGAGTCGGATCAGTGCGTCGAGCAGCATGCGATCGGTGGTCTCGGGCGCCAGCTCGTAGTTCTTCATGGCGGGACGCTGGTCCTTGTCCGGGTCGTAGCGGTAGATGGTGAAGCGCATTGCCTCTCTCTGTCAGTAGGTCCGCACCTTGGGCTCGAAGCTCTCCACGCTCACCGGCTTCAGGTGCACCGGCTTGTACGCGAGCCGGTTGTCCTCCTTGTACCAGAGCGTGTGCTTGAGCCAGTTCTTGTCGTCGCGGCCGGGGAAATCGGCGCGCGACTGCGCGCCGCGCGATTCCTTGCGCGCTTCGGCCGAAACGATCGTCGACATCGCCGTTTCGACCAGGTTGTCGAGCTCGAGCGCCTCGACGCGCGCCGTGTTGAACACCTTGGAGCGGTCCGCAATGAAGGTCTTCGCGGCGCGTGCGGCGACCTCCTGCACCTTCTCGACGCCCTTCGCCAGGTCGTCGGGGAAGCGGAACACTCCGCAATGCGCCTGCATCGTCCGCCGCAGGGCGTTCGACACGTCGGCGACGCGCTCGCCGGAGTGCGCCCCGTCCAGCCGCGCGAGGCGCGCGCGCGCGCTCTCGGTGGCGTCCTTGGGCAAGGCCTTGTTCGACTCGCCCATGGCGCGTATGTCCTTGACCATCTGCTCGCCGCCGGCCTTGCCGAACACCACCAAGTCGAGCAGCGAGTTGGTACCCAGGCGGTTTGCGCCGTGCACCGAAACGCACGCGCACTCGCCCACGGCAAAAAAGCCTGGCACCACGGCTTCAGGATTGCCGTTCCTCGGCGCCACCACCTGCCCGAGATAATTGGTCGGGATGCCGCCCATCTGATAGTGCACCGTGGGTACCACCGGGATCGGATCCTTGATCGGATCGGCGTTGGCGAACTTGATGGCGATCTCGCGGATCCCCGGCAGGCGCTGCATGATCACCTCGGGGCCGAGGTGATCGAGCTTGAGCATGACGTGATCGGCGTCGGGGCCGCAGCCGCGGCCTTCCTTGATCTCGGTGGTCATGGCGCGCGACACCACGTCTCGGCTGGCGAGATCCTTGGCGTTCGGCGCGTAGCGCTCCATGAAGCGCTCGCCGTCCTTGTTCAGCAGGTAGCCGCCCTCGCCGCGCACGCCTTCGGTGATCAGCACGCCCGCGCCGGCCACGCCGGTCGGGTGGAACTGCCAGAACTCCATGTCCTCGAGCGGAATGCCCGCGCGCGCCGCCATGCCGAGGCCGTCGCCGGTATTGATGAAGGCGTTGGTGGTCGCCCAGTAGATGCGCCCCGCGCCGCCGGTGGCGAACAGCGTCGCTTTGGCGTGGAACACGCTCACCTCGCCGGTCTCCATCTCGAGCGCAGTGACCCCGAGCACCTGGCCCTCGGCATCGCGGATCAGGTCGAGCGCCATCCACTCGACGAAGAACTGCGTGCTGGCACGCACGTTCTGCTGATAGAGGGTGTGCAGCATGGCGTGGCCGGTGCGGTCGGCCGCGGCGCAGGAGCGCATCGCCATCTTGTTGCTGCCGTAATCCTGCGTGTGCCCGCCGAACGGACGCTGATAGATCTTGCCGTTGTCAAGCCGGTCGAAGGGCATGCCCATGTGCTCGAGTTCGACCACCACCTCGACGGCGCGGCGGCACATGTACTCGATCGCGTCCTGGTCGCCGAGGTAATCGGAGCCCTTGACCGTGTCGTACATGTGCCAGTGCCAGTTGTCCTCGGTCGAATTGGCGAGCGGCGCGGCGATGCCGCCTTGCGCCGCCACGGTGTGCGAGCGCGTCGGGAAAACCTTGGTCAGCACCGCGACCTTGAGATTGGCGCGCGCAAGCTCCAAGGCCGCGCGCAGCCCCGAGCCGCCGGCGCCGACTACGAGTGCATCGAACTTGCGAACCGGCAGCGACATGCTCATCGCCACAGGATATGGATCGTCCAGGCGAGATAGCCCCCGATCACCAGCAGCACCCCCACCTGCAGCGTGAGACGAATGCCCACCGGCTTGACGTAGTCCATCAGGATGTCGCGCATGCCGACCCACATATGCCAGGAAAGACTGGCGGCGAACAACAGCGTCGCGACGCGCATCCAACCCTGCGCGAACAGGTTCTTCCACACGTCGTAGCTGAGCGGCTGGCCGAGCGTCAGCACGCCAAGCACGGCCACCGTGTACATGGCCATGATCACCGCCGTGATGCGCTGCGCGAGCCAGTCGCGCAGGCCGTAATGCGCGCCCACCACGATCCGATTCACCATAGCTTGATCCCGAAGAAGGCGGTGAGCGCGATGCTCGCCACCAGCACCACGATGCTGGTGATGCGCGAGCTTTCCTTGTCGACGCCCTTGTGAAGGTCGAGAAACAGATAGCGGATGCCGGCGCAGAAGTGGTGGCAGTACGCCCAGATCAGCGCGAGCAGCGCGAGCTTCACCAGCGGCAGGCTGGCGTAGTACTTGACGTAGGCGAAGTCGCCTTCCGAGGCGAGGCTGCGATCGAGCATGAACAGCAGCCAGACCGCCGCAAGAAACAGCAGCAAGCCGCTGACACGGTGCAGGATCGACACCCAGCCGGCGAGCGGAAGGCGGATTTCGAACAGCAGCGCGGTCAGACTCAGGTATTTGGGGCGAGTTTTCTTGCTGACGGCCGCTTGCGTCATGACCGGGATGTCCTCTTGGGGTGCCGGAAGTTCGATGCAGGGACCAGCAGATTATATCGCTGCAGCGCAACGAACGGCGCGCGCGGGCGCGCCGATTCGCCATCTCACCCCAGTTCGCTGCGGTAGTAGTACTGATCGGTCTTGTACAAGCCGCGGCGCCACTCCACCGGGCGATCGCCATAGGTATAAGAGAGTCGCTCGACCTCGAGCAGAGCATGTCCGGCGGTCACCTTAAGCAACGTCGCGCTTGCGGCGTCCGCCGCAACCGCCTTGAGCTTTTCCTGTGCGCGCACCATACGCGTGCCGAACTGTGTTTCAAACAAGTTGTAGAGCGCGCCCTGGTGCTCGGTGATCGCTTGCGCGGTGAGGCCCTTGAACAGATTTCCCGGCAACCAGACCTCCTCGAGCACCACTGGATCGCCCGCGAACACCAGCAGGCGTCTGAGCACCACGACTCCGTCGCCTGTTTTGAGTTCGAGTAGGCGCGCAAGCTCGGCGCCACAGCGCGAGCGCCGGAACTCGAGCAGCTGACGCTCCGGCGCCACCGGCTCGCCCGCGTCCGGCGCGAGGCGCAGGAAGCGGAATCGCACCTGGGGTTCGCCGTGCGTCGCGACGAAGGTGCCCTTGCCCTGGCGGCGCACCAGCAGGTTCTCGGCGGCGAGCTCGTCGATCGCCTTGCGCACGGTGCCTTGGCTAACGTTGTAGCGCGTGGCGAGCTCGATTTCGCTCGGAATAACCTCGCCCGGACGCCATTCCCCGCCGCGCAGTCCGTCCAGCAGCAACTCCTTGATCTGCTTGTAAAGGGGGCTGAAAGTAGGCGAGCTCATGCAAGTCATTTCAGCATACCCTCGTAGACTCGTCTATATTGTGTCTTATGTCTTATAAAAAACATAAGACACGTTGACTTGAGGTCGAGCGCCGCTTACCATCGCGCGACCGCGCGCCAAGCTCTTAGCGCACGGCAAGGATTCGCGGCGAGGGAGCAGCCTAGAATCCTGCGTACCCGAAGACGAGTCTTCATTTCCGGAGTTTCCATGTCCAAAGCACCTGTTCGCGTCGCGGTCACCGGCGCTGCCGGCCAAATCGGCTACAGCCTCCTCTTCCGTATCGCCGCCGGCGACATGCTCGGCAAAGACCAGCCGGTCATCCTGCAGCTGCTCGAAATCCCGGATGAAAAGGCGCAGAAGGCGCTCAAGGGCGTCATGATGGAGCTCGATGACGGCGCCTTTCCCCTGCTGCACGCGATGGTCGCGGCCTCCGATCCAATGGTGGGCTTCAAGGATGCGCAGATCGCTTTGCTGGTGGGCGCACGGCCGCGCGGGCCCGGCATGGAGCGCAAGGACCTGCTGGAGGCGAATGGCAAGATCTTCGCGCCGCAAGGCAAGGCGCTCGACGCGGTCGCCAAACGCAACGTCAAAGTGCTGGTGGTGGGCAACCCGGCCAATACCAACTGCCTGATTGCCATGAAGAATGCACCCGGCCTGAAGCCGCACCAGTTCACCGCCATGATGCGCCTAGACCATAACCGCGCGCGCAGCCAGATCGCGCAGAAGCTCGGCAAGCCCGTGAGCAGCGTGCGCAAGGTCACCGTCTGGGGGAACCACTCGGCGACGCAGTATCCGGACATCTTTCAGGCCGAATGCGGCGGCAAGAAGGTCTGGCCGGTGATCAAGGACCAGGCCTGGCTCGAAAGCACGTTCATCCCGACGGTGCAAAAGCGTGGCGCCGCAATCATCGAGGCGCGCGGGCTGTCCTCGGCAGCGAGCGCGGCCAGCGCGGCGATCGACCACGTGCGCGATTGGGTGCACGGCACCCCGCGAGGCGACTGGGTCTCGATGGGCATTCCCTCGGACGGCAGCTATGGCATCCCGGAGGGCGTGATGTACGGCTATCCGGTAACCTGCAAGGAGGGCAAGATCAGCATCGTCAAGGGCCTCGAAGTGAGCGATTTCTCGCGCCAGCGCATGAGCGCCACGCTCAAGGAGCTCCACGAGGAGCGCGAAGGCATCAAGCCGCTGCTCGGATAGGAGACGGCGATGGCACAGGCATCCGCGGGTGCGCGCTTCAAGCAGGCGCTGAAGGATGAGACGCCGCTGCAGGTGATCGGCGCGATCTGTGCCTATCATGCGCTGCTCGCCAAGCGCTCCGGCTACCGCGCGATCTACCTTTCGGGCGGTGGCGTCGCCGCCGGCTCGCTCGGCCTGCCCGATCTCGGAATCTCGAACCTGGACGACGTGCTCACCGACGTGCGGCGCATCACCGACGTGTGCGACCTGCCGCTGCTGGTGGACGTCGACACCGGCTTCGGCGCGAGCGCCTTCAACGTCGCGCGCACCACGCGCTCGCTGGTGAAGTTCGGTGCCGCCGCAATGCACATCGAGGACCAGGTCGGCGCCAAGCGCTGCGGCCATCGTCCGGGCAAGGAGCTGGTCTCCAAGGACGAGATGTGCGACCGCATCAGGGCCGCGGTTGACGCGCGCAGCGACCGCGACTTCGTGATCATGGCACGCACCGATGCGCTCGCAAGCGAGGGTCTCGAGAAGGCACTCGAGCGCGCCGCGGCCTATGTCGAGGCGGGCGCCGACATGATCTTTCCGGAGGCGATCACCG
>JBFKUL010000016.1:0-21346 GCA_041635755.1 Burkholderiales bacterium
TTCACGGTCACCGGCCCGCACATGCTGGCCAAGACGCTGCTCGATCTGCACTACAAGGACACGGCCGCCCTGGCGCTCGCGATCGGCGACGCGCTCGCGCAACAGGTCAAGCATCTGGACGCCGACGTGGTTCAACTCGACGAGGCGAATCTTCCCGGCCACCCCGACGAGTGGCAGTGGGCGGCGAAGGCGATCAACCGCGTGCTCGACGCGGTGCCGAAGGGCGCCAAGGCGGCGGTCCACTTGTGTTTCGGCAACTACGGCGGCCAGACGGTGCAAAAGGGAACGTGGGCAAAGCTGATCGATTACCTGAATGCGCTGCACGCCGACCACGTGGTGATGGAGTGCGCCCACCGCCCGCCCGAAGAGCTCGCAGTGTTCAAGGGGCTGCGCCCGGAGATCGGATTCGGCCTCGGCGTGGTCGACATCAAGAAGACCGAGGTTGAGTCTCCCGAGGAGGTGGCGCGCGCCATCGAGCGCGCCGAAAAAATTCTCGGTGCCGGCCGCGTGCGCTACGTTCACCCCGACTGCGGCTTTTGGATGCTCCAGCGCAACATGGCCGACGGCAAGATCCGCGCCCTGGTCGCCGGGCGCGACCTGTTCGAGGGTCGCGGCGCGCAGCGCGCCGCCTGAGCCCCAAGAACCGGGCGCAACCGGGGGCCGAGCGGCCTAGGCTTCTGCCTTGACTTGATGGCGCTCGAGCGCCGCGCCCCAGGCTTTCTGCCAATCATTGCCGAGGAAATCGAGCACGCGCCCGTCCTGCTGGAAGAACTTGTTCGGCAACTGGAAGATTGCGATCGACAAATTGCCCTTGGGACCCGCCCAGGCCTCATGCCGGCTGCCCGCGGGACGCCAGACGAAGTTGCCCGGCGTCACCGTGCCTTCACCGCACTCGAGCGTGCCCTCGAGCAGGAAGGTCTGCTCGATCAGCACGTGCTCATGGTCCGGGAGCCTCGCCCCCGGCGCCATCTTCAGCAGCACCGTGAGCATGCCGGACTCGGGCTCGACCACCAGCGTCTTGGCCTCGACACCCGCGTAGACCGTCTTTTCCCAAGGCAGGGCTGCGACGTCGACGAAGCGCGACGCCATCGGCGGCAGCTTGGCATGGTGGGTGGCGTTCGGTGTGATTCCGCTCATAGGTCCCCTCCCGGTCTCAGGCCTTCAGGTGTTCTCCGACCCGCACGATCTTCATTGTATTCGTTCCGCCCGCCTTGCCAATCGGCTCGCCGATCGTGATGACGATCAGGTCCCCGTTCTTGACCACCTTGTGCTCCACCAGCACCTTCTCGGCCTCGCGCAGCAGCTCTTCCCGGTCGTGGCCGACGTACTTGACCATGAGCGGATAGACGTCACGGAACAGCGCCGTGCGGTAGCGCGTACCGGTTTGCGAGGTGAGCGCGTAGATCGGCACCCCGCAGTTCAGGCGGCTCATCCACAGCGCCGTCGACCCCGACTCGGTAAGCGCGGCGATCGCCTTCACCTTCAGGTGAAAGGCGGTGAACAGCGCCGCCATGGCAATCGACTGGTCGACGCGGGTAAACACGCGGTTCAGGAACTCCTGGTCGAGCGTCACCGATTGGCTCTGCTCCGCCTCGATGCAGATGCGATCCATAGCCTCGATCACCTGCACCGGGTACCTGCCGCTCGCGGTCTCGGCCGAAAGCATGACGGCGTCGGTGCCGTCGAGCACCGCATTGGCGACGTCGGACACTTCCGCACGCGTGGGGACCGGGCTCGCGATCATCGACTCCATCATCTGCGTGGCGGTGATGGTGATTTTGTTGTGCTCGCGCGCGAGGCGGATCATCTTCTTCTGCAATGCCGGCACCGACGCGTCGCCCACCTCGACCGCGAGGTCGCCGCGCGCCACCATGATGCCGTCGCAGGCCTTCATGATGTCCACCAGCGCCGCCTCCTTGACCGCCTCGGCGCGTTCGATCTTGGCGATCAGCAAGGCGCGCCCGCCGGCGGCGCGCTGCAGCTCGCGCGCCATGACCATGTCGGAGCCCGACTTGGGGAACGACACGGCGAGATAGTCGGCCTGGAGTTTCGCCGCGGTGCGCACGTCCTCCATGTCCTTCGGCGTAAGCGCCGCGGCAGTGAGCCCGCCGCCCTGCCGGTTGATGCCCTTGTTGTTCGACAGCACGCCGCCATGGCGCACTTTGGTGTGCACCGCAGCGCCGCGCACGTCCTCGACCTCGAGCACGATCTTGCCGTCGTCGAGCAGCAGCACCGCGCCGGGCTCGACGTCGCGCGGCAGCTCCTTGTAGTCGAGCCCGGCGCGCTGTTCATCGCCGAGCCCGCATTCGGCATCGAGAACGAAGCGCCCGCCCGCCTCGAGCGTCACTTTGCCGTCCCTGAATTTGCCAACGCGGATCTTCGGGCCCTGCAGGTCGGCCATGATGGCGACGGTGCGGCCGATACTGCGCGCGATTTCCTTCACCAGATCGCCGCGCCGCAGATGATCTTCCGCGCTGCCGTGCGAGAAGTTGAGCCGCACCACGTCAACACCGGCGCGGACCATCTTCTCAAGCACCTCCGGCTCGCTCGAGGCGGGGCCGAGGGTGGCCACAATCTTGGTACTACGAAGCATCGGTCGGTCCTCGAAAGAGCGACAACTATAGCAACCGGCGGTTCACGCGCTTGCCCCGGCGTGGCCGGGCCGACTCAGGCGCGCCGTTCCAGCGCGGCAACGGCCGGCAGCGTCTTGCCTTCGAGGAACTCGAGGAACGCGCCGCCGCCGGTCGAGATGTACGAGATCCGGTCGCCGACGCCGTATTTGGCGATCGCGGCAAGTGTGTCGCCGCCGCCCGCAATCGAGTAGGCGCTCGAATCGGCGATCGCGCGCGCGATGATCTCGGTCCCCTTGCCGAACTGAGCGTGTTCGAACACGCCGACCGGGCCGTTCCAGACGATGGTGCCGGCCTTCTTCAGGCGCTCGGCGAGCAGCGCCGCGGTCTGCGGCCCGATATCGAGGATCAGATCGTCCGCCGCGACGTCTTTCGCGTCCTTCAGGCTCGCCTTGGCGTCAGCCGCTAGCGCCTTCGCCACCACGACGTCCGTTGGGATCGGCACCTCCGCGCCGCGATGCCTCATCGTCCGCATGATGTTCTTGGCTTCGGCCACAAGATCGGGCTCGGCGAGCGATTTTCCGATCGGCAGGCCGGCCGCAAGCATGAATGTGTTGGCGATGCCGCCACCGACGATGAGCTGATCGACCTTGCCGGAGAGCGCGGCGAGGATGGTGAGCTTGTTCGACACCTTGGCGCCGGCGACGATCGCCGCAAGCGGCCGCGCCGGCCGCGCCAGCGCATTGCCGAGCGCGTCGAGCTCGGCGGCGAGCAGCGGTCCGGCACAAGCCACCGGCGCAAACTGCGCCGCGCCATGGGTGGTTGCCTCGGCACGGTGCGCGGTGCCGAAAGCGTCGTTCACGTAGACGTCGCACAGCGCAGCGATCTTCTTCGCAAGCGCCTCGTCGTCAACTTTCTCGCCCTCATTGACGCGGCAGTTCTCCAGCATCACGACCTCGCCCGGCTTGACCTGCACGCCGCCCACCCAGTCGGCCTTGAGCGGCACCGGGCGGCCAAGCAGCTCGCCGAGGCGCTTGGCCACCGGTGCAAGCGAATCCTCGGGCCGCAGCGTGCCTTCCTTGGGCCTGCCGAGATGCGAGGTCACCATCACCGCCGCGCCCTGCTCGAGGGCGCGCTGGATTGCCGGCACCGAAGCACGGATGCGGGTGTCGTCGGTGACGTTGCCGGCATCGTCCTGCGGCACGTTCAGGTCGGCGCGGATGAACACGCGCTTGCCCTTCAACTCGAGATCGGTCATGCGCTTGAACTTCATGTCTTTTTCCTCGCGTTTCGCTCGGCGAGGAACGCCCGCATCAACTGTTGCGGCTCGCCGGATTCGTAGGCGCGCTTCTGGTACTTCTTCGCTGCCTGCAAAATATCGTCGAACTGCGCTTGCGTAAGCTCGCGCAGGCGCTCCTTGGTAAGCCGGATGGCGTTCGGCGGACGCGCGCCGAGCTGTCTCGCAGTCTCGAGCGCGGCCGACAGCACCTCGGCCCGCGGCACGAGCCGGTTGACGAGTCCAACCTGGTAGGCGCGCTCGCCCGAGATCAGCTCGCCGCCAAGCGAAAGCTCGGCATTCAGCGACAGTGGCAGGTGCCACATCATCTGCGAGGTGCCGAGGATCGAGCCCAGGCCGCTCCTCACCTCGGGCTGTCCGATCTTGAGCTCGGGGTGCCCGACCCGCAGGTCGCAATAGAGCGCGATCTGGTAGCCGGCGCCGGCCGCGACGCCGATCAGCGCGGCGACGGTCGGCTTGTTCATGCCGCGCACCGCGGCGAACATGGCATGCGCCCGCGTGAACCAGCCCTCGACGTCGGCAGCGCCGAAGGCGACCGCCTCCTCCAGGTCCTGACCCGCGCTGAAGGCGCGCTCGCCCGCGCCGGCAAGCACCACCGCACGCACCGTTGCATCGGTTTCAAGTGCGGCGAGCGCCGGTGGCAGCTCGCGCCGGATGTCCTCGTTGATCGCGTTCAGGCTTTCCGGCCGGTTGAGCCGGACAATGGCAATGTTCTCGCTGCGCTCTACGACGACCGGTGCCACGCCGGGCGCACCGTTACTTCGCGTTCATCAAGGCAACCGTGGTATCGAGCATCCGATTGCTGAAGCCCCATTCGTTGTCGTACCAGGCAGTGACCTTCACGAGGGTCTTGTCGGAGACCTTGGTGAGCGTCGAATCGAAGATCGAGCTCGCCGGGTTGTGGTTGAAGTCCGAGGACACCAGCGGATCCTGGTTGTACTCGAGCACGCCCTTGAGGTCCTTGCCCGATGCGTCCCGGACCGCCTGGTTCACCTCCTCGACCGAGGTCGGTTTCTTGGCGACGAAGGACAGGTCGACCACCGAGACATTGAGGGTGGGCACCCGAATGGCAAAGCCATCGAGTTTGCCGTTCAGATGCGGCAGCACTAGACCCACCGCCGCCGCAGCGCCGGTCTTGGTCGGGATCATGTTGTGCGAGGCCGAGCGCGCACGACGCAGATCCGAGTGATAGACGTCGGTCAGCACTTGATCGTTGGTATAGGCATGCACCGTGGTCATCAGACCCGAGGTGACGCCGATGCGGTCATCGAGCGCCTTGACCAGGGGCGCCAGGCAGTTGGTGGTGCACGAGGCGTTTGAGATCACGGTGTCGCTCGCCTTGAGCGCCTTGTCGTTCACCCCGAACACGATCGTGCGGTCGACATCCTTGTCGCCCGGCGCGGAAATGATCACCTTCTTGGCGCCCGCGGCGATGTGCGCACCGGCTTTCGCCTTGCTCGTGAAAAGTCCCGTGCACTCGAGCACCACGTCGACGCCGAGGGCCTTCCACGGCAGCTTCGCCGGATCGCGCTCGGCCACCACCTTGATGCGATCGCCGTTTACAACGAGCGAGTCGGTGTCCACTTCCACTGTGCCCTTGAACGGGCCGTGCGCGGTGTCATGCTTGAGCAGGTGCGCGTTGGTCTTCGCATCGCCGAGGTCGTTGATGGCGACGAACTTGAGGTCGTGCTTCTTGCCCTCCTCGTAGTGGGCGCGCAGGATGTTGCGGCCGATGCGGCCGAAGCCGTTGATGGCGACGTTGATGGTCATATCCGTTCCCCGTTGATCGCGGACTAGCGCAGCACGCCTTTGACGGCGGCGGCGACGTTCTCCGCGGTGAATCCAAAATGCTTGTACAGGTCCGGCGCCGGCGCGGATTCGCCAAACCGGTCGATGCCCACGACCGCGCCCTCTAGCCCGACGTACTTGCGCCAGATGTCGGTGACTCCGGCCTCGATCGCCACTCGCGGCACGCCGCGCGGCAGGACGTCGTCGCGGTACGCGGCCTCCTGTCGGTCGAATTGGGTGCACGAGGGCATCGACACCACGCGCACCGGCACGCCGCCCTCGGTGAGCCGTTTTTGCGCCTCGAGTGCGATCGGCACTTCCGAGCCGGTGGCGATCAACACGGCCCTGGGTGCCCCGCTTGCCTCCGAGAGCACATAGCCGCCGCGGCGCACATTGGCGAGCGCCGGCGCTTCGCGCCTGGCGAAGGCGACGTTCTGGCGCGAGAACAGCAGCGCCGTGGGACCGCCCTTGCGCTCCAGCGCCGCAGCCCAGGCCACCGCGCTCTCCACGGTGTCGCAGGGCCGCCAGACTTCCATGTTCGGGATCAGGCGCAAGCTCGCCGCATGCTCCACGGGTTGGTGCGTCGGGCCGTCCTCGCCCAGTCCGATTGAGTCGTGCGTGAACACGTACACCACCCGTATGCCCATGAGGGCGGCCATGCGCAGCGCGTTGCGAGCGTAGTCGGAGAAGGTCAGGAACGTGCCGCCGTAGGGAACATGCCCGCCGTGCAGCGCGATGCCGCTCATCACAGCGCACATGCCGAACTCGCGCACGCCATAGAACACGTAGTTGCCGCCGCCTTCGCGCCCGACCGGCTTTGAGCCCTTGACCATGGTGAGGTTCGAGCCCGCGAGGTCGGCCGAGCCGCCGATCAGCTCCGGCATGATCGGCGAGATCGCCTCCAGTACCATTTGCGAGGCCTTGCGGGTCGCCACCGTCTCGGCCTTGGCGTCAAACTCCTTCACCAGCTGCTCCATGTGAGCGCTGAAGCCCACCGGCAGGTCGCCCGCCGTGCGGCGGCGGAACTCGGTGGCGAGCTCGGGGTGCGTTGCCTCGTATTCGGCAAAGGTCTTCTTCCAGCGCCGCTCGGCTGCCGCGCCGCGCCGGCGCGCGTCCCATGCCTCGTAGATGCTCTTTGGGATCTCGAACGGCGGATGGCTCCAGCCGATCGCCTCGCGCGTCGCGGCCACTTCCTTCTCGCCGAGCGGTGCACCATGCGCGGCCCCGGTGTTGGCCTTGTTCGGCGAACCCTTGGCGATCGTCGTCTTGGCGCAGATCAGGGTCGGTCGCGAGGTCTCGCGCTTGGCGCGCAGCAGCGCCCGATGCACCGCCGCCTCGTCATGGCCGTCGATATTCGGGATCACCTGCCAGCCATAGGCGGCGAAGCGCTTGGGCACGTCGTCGGTGTACCACTGGCGGATCTGGCCCTTGTCCGAATCGATCGAGATGCCGTTGTCGTCGTAGATCGCGATCAGCTTGCCCAGTCCCAAGGTCCCGGCGAGCGCGCACGACTCGTGCGAGATGCCCTCCATCATGCAGCCGTCGCCCATCAGCACATAGGTGTAGTGGTCGACGATTTCCATGCCCGGCCGGTTGAATTCTGCGGCGAGCAGCCGCTCGGCGAGCGCCATGCCCACGGCGTTCGAGATGCCCTGTCCGAGCGGCCCGGTGGTGGTCTCGACACCCGGCGCCAGGCCGTGCTCGGGGTGGCCGGGGGTCTTCGAGCCGAGCTGGCGAAAGCGCTTGAGCTCCTCCATCGGCAAGTCGTAGCCGGTGAGGTGCAGCAGCGAGAACAGCAACATCGAGCCATGGCCGTTTGAGACCACGAAGCGGTCGCGATTCGACCAGCCAGGATTGGCCGGGTTGTGCCGCAGGTGGCGCGTCCAGAGCGCCACGGCAATCTCGGCCATGCCCATAGGCATGCCGGGATGCCCGGAGTTCGCAGCCTGCACGGCGTCCATCGCGATTGCACGGATCGCGTTCGCGAGCTCGCGGTGAGTCGCTTTCGTTGTCATCAGCATGCCCAGGGGGAAGGCGAGGAGTAGCGAGCAGCGATTATAGCGAATGGCGCTCAGCGGCCTCCGCGCAGGCGGCAAAACCGTCGCGCTTCCCGTCGCAGCGTGCCGTAAACTCGCCGCGTGATCGAGCTTCCGTTTCACAGCCCCGCGGGCTACGTGCATCTCACCGAGGCCGAAGCTGCGCACGAGGGCCACTGGTTCGTGTTCCGCGGCGACCAGCTGCTGGTCGAAATTGGCCCGCTGAGCCCCGAACCGACCGACGACCCGCGGGTGCGCGCGCGCCCGAGCTGGGCGCGGGTGCCCTTCGGCGCGCCACCCGCGGCGCTCGCCGGATCGCTTGCCCGCACGCTCTATCTTGGGCGCATCGGCGAGGCGCACTTCTACGCCGCGGAAGCGCCGCTCGAGGCAGCCCCGCCGCCGGGCACCCACTGGGAAGGGCTGCGGACGCTGTTTTCGGTGCTCGAGGACTCCCACTTCGCACTCGCAGGTCGCGCCCTGCAGCTGGTCGATTGGGACCGCACGCACCAGTTCTGCGGGCGCTGCGGCACCCCGACGGTGCCCAAGCTCGGGGAGCGGGTGCGCGTGTGCCCGGCGTGCCGGCTCTCGGCGTACCCGCGCGTGGCGCCCGCCGTCATGGCACAGGTGCGCCGCGGTCGCGAGTTGCTGCTCGCGAGGAGCCCGCATTTTCCGCCGGGCATGTACAGCGCGCTCGCCGGCTTCGTCGAGCCCGGCGAGTCGCTCGAGCAGTGCCTGCGTCGAGAGGTGCTGGAGGAGGTCGGCGTCGAGGTCACCAACCTTTCCTACCTCGTAAGTCAGCCCTGGCCGTTCCCGCACTCGCTCATGATTGCCTTCACCTGCGACTGGGCGGCGGGCGAGATCCGGCGCCAGGAGGACGAAATCGAGGCCGCAAACTGGTTTGATGTATTCCATTTACCGAAACTTCCTAGTAAAATCTCGGTCGCTCGACGCCTGATCGATGCGGTAGCAGGGCAGATTCGGCGCGAGATTGATAACGGGTGACGGCCTTCACGGCGCTTCAAGAGGCGGCGCGGGGCGGCCCAAGAGGGGTTCTGCACGAATTGAACGAGTCGCACACTTTTCGTTTTTTCGCCGCGAGGCGTAACGGAAGGGCGCAGCCTGGTGAGAGCGCTGGGTTGCGCCTTCGCTTTTTTCGGGGGGAACGGAAATGAACGGTCTGCATCTCATCGGTGACCTGAGCGGGTGCCGCTGCGATCCGCAGCTCCTTCTGGACTGCGACAGCTTCCGCGCGAAGTGCGGCGAGTTCGTGCGCGACTCGGGATTGACCACCATGGACATGACCTTCCACCAGTTCGACGGTGGAGGGTTCACCGGCACCGTGGTGCTGGCCGAGTCCCATGTGGCGATCCACACCTGGCCGGAACGCGCCGGCTTGACGCTCGACGTCTACGTCTGCAACTACAGCGCCGACAACTCCGCCAAGGCGAACAGGCTGTTCGACGCCATCGTCGCGTACTTCCAGCCCATGGAGGTGGCCAAGCACGCCATCGACCGGGGCGAGCACCTGCTGATGGAGCCGCTGAACGAGACTACGGGCTTCTACATCAAGGCGCACCGCCAGCTGGGCGAGTGGCAGACCCGCTACCAGAAGATGGCGATCTACGAGACCGGGCAGTACGGCAAGCTGTTCCGTCTCGATGGGTACAACATGACCTCCGAGAAGGAGGAGTTCGTCTATCACGAGAATTTGATTCACCCGGCGCTCACCGCGCACGCCGCACCCAAGCGGGCATTGATCATCGGCGGTGGCGATGGCGGCTCTTCCGAGGAAGTGCTCAAGCATCCCTCGATCGAGCAAGTCACGATGGTCGAGATCGACCCGGACGTGATTAAGGTCGCGAAAGAGCACTTCGGAGCGGTGCACAATGGCGTGTTCGATCACCCGAAGCTTCGCGTTCTGATCGAGGACGGGCTGCGCTACGTGCGCGAGACGCCCGAGAAATTCGACTTGATCGCGCTCGACCTGAACGACCCGATGGGGCCGGCGGAGGCGCTTTACTCGACCGAGTACTTCCAGAGCTGCCGCCAGGCGCTCGCGCCGGGCGGCGCGTTCGTGCTGCATATCGGCTCGCCCGTGGCGCGCCCCGAGCGCGTGGCCGAGCTCGCTCAGCGCCTGAACGGCGTCTTCCGCATCGTCCGTCCCTACACGATGTACATTCCGCTCTACGGGTCGCTCTGGGCGATGGCGGTGTGCTCCGACAAGCTCGATCCGAAGGCGTTCACCGCCGACGAGATCGACCGGCGCATCGAGCAGCGCAAGATCTCGGAACTGCGCTTCTACAACGGCGAGACGCACGAAGGCGTGTTCGCGCTGCCGAATTACGTGCGCGACCTCGTGATGCCGCTGCGGGTCAAGCAGACCGGCCGCGGACGGCGCTTGGGCGTGGTGCGGGCGGCCGCCGCCGGCAAATAGCGCACCGGCAGCAAAAACAGCAAGAAAAAGGGGCGCCGAGGCGCCCCTTTCTACGTCCGGAGACTTAGGGCAGCGACTTCAGAACGGCACGTGCGTGCTCGAACAACTGGTCGATCTGCGCTTTCTCGATGATCAGCGGGGGCGCGAACGCCAGGATATCGGCGGTGACCCGGACGTACAAACCGCTTTCGAAGGCACGCACGTGCGCTTCGAAGCCGCGCGCGCCGACCGCGCCCGTCCGCGGTGCCAGCTCGATCGCCGCGATTAGGCCGATGTTACGGATGTCGATGACGTTCGGCAGTCCCTTGAGCGCATGGGCCTGCTCCTCCCAGTAGGGCTCGAGTTCCTTGACGCGGGTCAGCAGGCCCTCCTCCTGGTAGACCTGCAGGGTCGCCAGTCCCGCGGCACAGGCGACGGGGTGCGCGGAATAGGTGTAGCCATGCGGCATCTCGATCGCGGTGTCCGGGCCGGACAGAAAAGCCTGATAAAGCTCTTCCTTCATCAGGACCGCGCCCATCGGGACGGTGCCGTTGGTGATGCCCTTGGCGGTGGTGATCAGGTCGGGGGTAACCTTCAAGCGCTGCGCGGCGAAGGGCTCGCCCAGACGCCCCCAGGCAGTGATCACCTCGTCGAAAATCAGCAGGATGCCGTGCCGGTCGCAGATCTCGCGCAGCCGCTCGAGGTAGCCCACCGGCGGCACCAGCACGCCGGTCGAACACGCGACCGGCTCGACGATCACCGCGGCGATGGTCGAGGGGTCGTGCAGCTGGCAGAGCCGCTCGAGGTCGTCGGCAAGCTCGGCGCCGTGCTTGGGTTGGCCGCGCGAGAAGGCGTTGCGCGCGAGGTCGTGCGTATGGCGCATATGGTCGACGCCCGCGACCAGTGCGCCGAAGATCTTGCGGTTGCCGACGATGCCGCCAACCGCGGTGCCGCCGAAGTTGACGCCGTGATAGCCGCGCTCGCGGCCGATCAGCCGCACGCGCTGGCCCTCACCGCGCGCGCGGTGATAGGCGATCGCAAGCTTGAGTGCCGTGTCGACCGACTCCGAGCCCGAGTTGGTGAAGAACACTTTCGACAGGCCCGGCGGCGCGAGCGCCGCGATCTTGTCAGCAAACTCGAACGCGAGCGGGTGCCCCATCTGGAACGGCGGCGCGAAATCGAGCGTCGCAACGCCCTTGGCGACGCCCTCGACGATCTTCGGCCGGCAGTGGCCGGCATTGACGCACCACAGCCCTGAGGTGCCGTCGATCAGCTTGCGGCCTTCGGGCGTGTAGTAATGAATGCCCTCGGCGCGCGAAAGCAGCCGCGGCGACTTCTTGTACTGCCGGTTCGCCGAAAACGGCATGAAGAAGGCCGATTTCTCCAGCGAATGGGTGACGGTTTCGGGTCGGGCGCGCTCGTTCATGGTCGATCTCCTAAGCGGCGCTGCGCGCGGCGGCGGCGCGGCCAGCGCGCTCGAGCACCGCATGCAGCAGGACGTTACAGCCGGCCGCGAGGTCCTCCGGCGTGGCATTCTCGATTTCATTATGGCTGATGCCGCCCTCGCACGGTACGAAGATCATCGCCGTGGGGGCGACGCGCGCCACGTACACGGCGTCGTGCGCGGCGCCCGAGACGATGTCGCGGTGTGAGTAGCCGTGCACCTTGGCGCCCGCGCGAACGCCGGCGACCAGCGCGGAATCGAACTCGCACGGCGGAAAATGCGTGATTTCCTGCAAATCGATCGCGACGCGGCACTCGGCTTCGATCGACCGCAACGACTCGCGAAGCGCCGATACCATCTCGAGCAGCGTGTCGTCTTTGGCGTTGCGGAACTCGACGCTCATGCGCACCTCGCCCGGCACGACGTTCCTGGAATTCGGCTTGACTTGCATGTAGCCTACGGTGCCGCGCGCCGTGTTCGGAAAAGCGTTGGCGATGCGGTTGACCGCGAGCACCACGCGGCTGGCCGCCAGCAGCGCATCCCTGCGCAGGTTCATCGGCGTCGGGCCGGCGTGCGCGTCCATGCCGGTGACGACCGCGTCGAACCAGCGTTGGCCGAGCGCGCCCTGTACCACGCCGATGGTCGTCTTGGTGTCTTCGAGCACGGGACCCTGCTCGATGTGCGCCTCGAAGTAGGCGCCGAGCCGGTGCGGCTTCGCACGACCGGCATAGCCGATCTTCTCGAGCGCCTCGCGCACCGACACCCCGTCGGTGTCCTTCTGCGAGAGCGCATGCTCGAGGGTGAATACCCCCGCGAACACGCCCGAGCCCATCATCACCGGCGTGAAGCGCGAACCCTCCTCGTTGGTCCACGAAACCACTTCCAGCGGCGCACGCGTCGTAACGCGAGCGTCGTTCAGCGCGCGCACCACCTCGAGACCGGCCATGACCCCGTAGGCGCCATCGAAACGTCCGCCCGAAGGCTGGCTGTCGAGATGGCTGCCGATCGCGACCGGCGCCGCGGCCGGGTCCGCGCCTGCGCGGCGTGCGAAAACGTTGCCGATGGCGTCGACCTCAACCGACATTCCCGCCTCCCGCGCCCAGCGTGAAAACAGCTCGCGCGCCTCGCGGTCGAGCTCGGTGAGTGTCAGCCGGCGCACGCCGCCCTTGGGCGTGGCACCGATGCGGGCCAGCTCTTCAAGCGAGCGCCATAGCCGCTTGCCGTCGATGCGTGGGATGTCCATGCGTACGCGTGGTAAGGCCGATCCGGTGAAGCTTACCGTAACCCGCAATCACCTATCTGCGGCGGCGCAATAAAATCCAGACACCCCCGACCTACAGGCATTTTGCGCCGCGCGCTTACTTCGAGAAGCCTAGCCGGGATGGGCGACGATGCGTTGGCGTTGCTCGCCCAGGCCGCGGATGCCCAGCGAGACCTCGTCGCCGGGCTTGAGGAACACAGGCTCGGGCTTGACACCCATGCCCACGCCCGGCGGCGTGCCGGTGGTGATGATGTCGCCCGGCAGCAGCGTCATGTACTGGCTTACATAGGAAACGAGGTGGGCGACGCCGAAGATCATGGTGCGCGTGTTGCCGGTCTGCATGCGCTTGCCATTCACGTCGAGCCACATGTCGAGCACCTGCGGATCGGGAATCTCGTCGGTCGTCACCAGCCATGGCCCGATCGGGCCGAAGGTGTCGCAGCCCTTGCCCTTGTCCCATTGCGAGGATTGCATCTGGAACGCACGCTCCGAGACGTCGTTGACCACGCAGTACCCTGCGACGTATTGGAGCGCCTTCGCCTCGGACACATACTGCGCCTTGGTTCCGATCACCACCCCGAGCTCGGCCTCCCAGTCGAGCTTGGTCGAGCGCCTGGGCTGGAGGGTGTCGTCGTTCGGTCCGCAGATCGAGGTGGTCGCCTTCATGAAAATGATCGGCTCACTGGGGATCGGCAGGTTCGATTCCTTCGCGTGATCGCTGTAGTTCAGTCCGATGGCGACGAATTTTCCGATCCCCACGTAGGGCACGCCGAAGCGGGGACCGCCGTTGACCACCGGCAACGACTCCGGCTTCACGCTGGAGAGCATCTTCAAGCCGCGAGGCGAGATCTCCTTCGGCCCGATCTGCTCGACGATCTTGGACAGATCGCGCAGCCGCCCCGAGCCGTCGATCATGCCCGGCTTCTCGAACCCGTTCTTGCCGTAGCGACAGAGTTTCATCTTGTTGGCCCTTTCACGAAACGCCTCGAATTCGGATGCTGCGGAAATTGGCAGCGTTTGCTGGAACGCTTCTTCTGAACGTCACGGGCGGCGATGCGGCGCCGCATCGCAGCACCGCGCCGTTCATCATATGGTCATGCCGCCGTCGATCGAATACATGTTGCCGGTGGCGAACAGTGACTCGTCGGAAGCGAGGAACACCAGGATGCCGGTGATGTCGTCCACTGTGCCGAGCCGCCCCATCGGCTGGCGGGCGATGAAGTCCTTCTTCGCCTGCACCGGGTCGGCGAAAGCGTTAATGCGATCGTGCAGCGACGGTGTATCGACCGTGCCCGGGCCGATGCAGTTGCAGCGAATGCCCTGCTTGACGAAATCGGCCGCGATCGACTTGGTGAGACCGATCACCGCCGCCTTGGTGGCGCCGTAGACGAAGCGGTTGGGCAGCCCCTTTACGCTCGAGGCGATCGAGGACATGTTGACGATCGAGCCCTTGCCCTTCTTCAGCATGCCGGGCAGGAAGGCGCGCGTCACGAGGTACATCGACTTCACGTTCAGGTTGAAGCTGAAATCCCAGTCCTTCGGCGTGCAATCGATGATCGTGCCGTGATGCACGAACCCGGCGCAGTTGAATAGCACGTCGATCGGACCGACCTCGGCCGCGACTTTCGAGATCGCCGCTTCGTCGGTGACATCGAGCGGACGCGTCTTGATGCCCTGCTTGCCCTCGATCTCGGCGAGCGCCTTCTTGTTGATGTCGCTCGCCCACACCTGCGCACCCTCACGTGCGAAGGCGAGCGCGCTGGCGCGCCCGATGCCCTGACCGGCCGCGGTGACGAATGCGACCTTGCCTGCCAGTCTGCCAGCCATGCGGAGTTTCGGTGAGTCGACGGAGGGAAGCGATTATAGCCGAGCGCCTAGAATCGCACGCTTGACCGGATCGGGCTGTTTCGCTGCGCGCGGGCGAGCGCGCGGGCCGCATAGCCGCTTGACCACTTGACCACCCGCATGCCCGGGTCTAGGCTGCGTGCTCCCGCAGAAGCACTCCCATGCATGCTCTCACCGATGCCGATCAAGGCCGTCGAGTTGCGTCGCCTGTACCGCCGGATCGCCGAGCATCGCGAAATCACCACGGCTATCGCCGCGCGCGCGCCTGGCACCGCGCGCGCCGCGATGCGCCGGCACATGGATCGAACCTGCCGGCGCGACTTCAAGGACTGAGCTTCGGAGCCTTTCAATGGCGCAAATGAGCATCCACGGCGCGCGCAAGTCCTTCGGCCATACCGAAGTGCTCCACGGTGTCGATATTTCGATCGCCGACGGCGAGTTCTGTGTGCTGGTCGGCCCCTCCGGCTGCGGCAAGTCGACCCTGCTGCGCATGATCGCCGGGCTGGAGAATATCTCGGCAGGCGAGATTCGCATCGGCGAGCGCGTCGTGAACAACGTGCACCCGAAGGAGCGCGACATCGCCATGGTGTTCCAGAACTACGCGCTCTATCCGCACATGACCGTCGCCGACAACATGGGGTTCTCGCTGTCGCTGCGCGGCACGGCGAAGCCGGTGATCATCGAGCGGGTTCGCGTCGCCGCCGAGATCCTCGGTTTGGTGCCCTACCTGGACCGTTACCCGCGCCAGCTCTCCGGCGGCCAGCGCCAGCGCGTCGCCATGGGTCGCGCCATCGTGCGCAATCCCCAGGTGTTCCTGTTCGACGAGCCGCTTTCCAACCTGGATGCCAAGTTGCGGGTGGCGATGCGCACCGAGATCAAGGAGCTGCACCAGCGTCTGAAAACCACCACCGTGTACGTCACGCACGATCAGATCGAAGCCATGACCATGGCCGACAAGATCGTCGTCATGCACGACGGGCGGGTCGAGCAGATGGGAGACCCGCTCACGCTCTACGACCGGCCGGCAAATCGCTTCGTGGCCGGCTTCATCGGCTCGCCGGCGATGAATTTTCTCGAGGGTGCGGTCCACGGTGCCGATGGCAAGCGCGCCGTGAAGATGGCCTCGGGTGCGCGCCTGCCGGTGGCCGATGCCGGCGCCGCCGCTGAAGGCCAGCCGGTGATCTACGGCATCCGGCCCGAGCACCTCGAGCTCGCCGACGACGGCTTTGATGCCGAGGTGATCGTGATCGAGCCGACCGGCTCGGAGACGCAGCTGTTCGCGCGCGTCAGCGGCCAGGAGATCGTCGCGGTGTTTCGGGAGCGGCACGAGTTTGCGCCCGGGCAGAAGATCCGCCTGCGCCCGCGCCCCGACATGGCACACCTTTTCGACCCGTCGAGCGGCCAGCGCATCTGAGGCCGCCGGCTGTTTACTTGCATGCAAACCACAACCAGGAGGACAGGCACATGACACATCGAAAAACCACGCGCCGCGACGTACTCAAAGGAGGCGCAGCGCTTGCCGGCGCCGCCGCGTTGCAGGCATCCCATCTATCGCTGTTCGCCAAGGCCTGGGCGCAGAGCTCGCAGTGGAAGCCCGAGCCGGGCGCCAAGCTCCAGCTGCTGCGCTGGAAGCGCTTCGTGCAGTCCGAGGAGGACGGCTTCATGGCGCTGGTGGCCGCGTTCACCAAGGCGACCGGCGTACCGGTCACCGTGCTGAACGAATCGCTCGACGACGTCCAGCCGAAGGCATCGGTCGCGGCGAACACCGGTCAGGGGCCGGACCTGTTCTGGGGTCTGTACTCGCTGCCGCACCTGTTTCCAGCCAAATGCATGGATGTCACCGACGTCGCCAACTATCTCGGCAAGAAGTACGGCGGCTGGGTCGACAGCGCGCAGGTGTACGGCAAGTCGGGCAACAAGTGGATCGACATTCCGGTGGGCTACAACGGCAACGTCATCAACTACCGCCAGAGCATGATCGAGAAGGCGGGCTTCAAGACGATTCCGCAGGACACCGCGGGCTTCATGGAGCTGATGAAGGCGCTCAAGGAGAAGAGCCAGCCGGGGGGCTTCGCCCTCGGCCGCGCCTCGGGCGACGGCAATGCCTGGGTGCACTGGTGCCTGTGGGCCTTCGGCGGCAATTTGGTCGACGCCAAGGACAAGGTGATCATCAATTCGCCCGAGACGGCCAAGGCACTGGAGTATGCCAAGCAGATGTCCGGGCATTTCGCGCCGGGCACCGCCGCCTGGAACGACGCCTTCAACAACAAGGCCTTCCTCTCGAGCGAGATCTCGCTCACCAACAACGGCGTGTCGATCTACGCCGCCGCCAAGGCGGGCGCCGCGAAGGGCGACGCCAAGATGAAGGAGATCGTGGACGACATGAACCACGCGCTGTGGCCGGTCGGCCCGGTCGGCAAGCCGACCGAGTTCCACATCTGCTACCCGATGCTGGCCATGAAGTACACCAAGGTTCCGAACGCCTGCAAGGCGTTCATGGCCTTCACCATGGAGGCGCAGAACTACAACCCGTGGCTCGAGGCGGCGGTGGCCTACATCACGCACCCGTTGAACGCCTACGACGCCAACCCGGTGTGGACCTCGGACCCGAAGCTCAGCATCGTGCGCGACGTTGCCAAGCGCACTCTGACGGCGGGGCATCTCGGCTCGGTGGGTGAGAAGGCGGCCTCGGCGCTCGCCGACTTCGTGGTGCTGGACATGTTCGCCACGGTCTGCACCGACCGGGCGAGCGTCAAGGATGCGATGGCGGTGGCGGATCGCCAGGCACGACGCATCTATCGCTAAGCGTCTAGCGGGGCGGGCGCCGCGCGCCCGCCTCGCGGTACGCTCATAAGGTTGCGGATCCGATGAACGAAGTGGCGAACACTGCAGCACCGGCGATCGAGGCGCGCGCGCGCATCTCGTGGCAGCAGCTGCGCATGAACCGCAACTGGCTCGGCTTCTGGTTCATGCTGCCCGCCGCCGCGTTCCTCATCGCGTTCCTGGTGTACCCGCTCGGCCTCGGCATCTGGCTTTCGTTCACCGACGCACGCATCGGCACCCCCGGCAAGTTCATCGGCCTGGAGAACTACGAGTGGATCATCGGCGACGCGAAATTCCAGACCGCGGTGTTCTTTACGCTGCTCTACACCTTCGTCGCGAGCGTGTTCAAGTTCGCCGTCGGCCTGTACCTGGCGCTGCTACTCAACCAGAACATGCCCTTCAAGGCGATCATGCGGGCGATCATCCTGATCCCGTTCATCGTTCCTACGGTGCTCTCGGCGATCGCCTTCTGGTGGATCTACGATCCGCAGTTCTCGATCATCTCCTGGTCGCTCAAGCAGCTGGGCTGGATCGAGGGCAACATCGATTTTCTCGGTGATCCGTGGAACGCGCGCTGGAGCGTGATCTTCGCCAATGTCTGGCGCGGCGTGCCCTTCATCGCCATTTCGCTGCTCGCCGGCCTGCAGACCGTGCCGCCGTCGCTCTACGAGGCCGCCACGCTCGACGGCGCCACGCCCTGGCAGATGTTCGTGCGCATCACCTATCCGCTGCTCACCCCGATCATCGCCGTGGTGATGACGTTCTCGGTGCTCTTTACCTTCACCGACTTCCAGTTGATCAAGGTGCTCACCAACGGCGGCCCCGCGGGCGCCACCGAGCTGATGGCCACCATGTCCTACAACACGGCGATCCTCGGCTCGCGCATCGGCGAGGGCGCGGCGGTCTCCACGGCGATGGTGCCGTTCCTGCTCGCCGCGATCATGATTTCCTGGTTCGGCCTGCAGCGCCGCAAATGGCAGCAAGGAGAGGGCGATGGCTAACGCTGCGCGCGCCGTTCCAGGCGGCGATCAGTCCGAGGGGATGAGCTATCTGTCGACGCTGCCGCGCCGATTGGTGACGCTCTACATGCCGTTGTCGCTCATCGTGCTGGTGCTGCTGTTCCCGTTCTACTGGATGACGGTCACCGCAGTGAAGCCCAAGGAGCATCTGCTCGATCTCGACACACACAATCCGTTCTGGACCATCAGCCCGACGCTCGAGCACATCAACGACCTGCTGTTCAAGACCGACTATCCGCTGTGGCTGTGGAACACCATGTTCATCTCGGTGGCGGCCACCATCCTGTCGCTCATCGCCAGCGTGTTCGCAGCCTACGCCATCGTGCGCATCCGCTACCGCGGCGCGCAGACCGCGGGCGGACTGATCTTCCTCGCCTACCTGGTGCCGCCGTCGATCCTGTTCATTCCGCTTTCCACGGTGGTGTTCCAGTACGGTCTGTTCGACACGCCGTTCGCGCTGATCCTCACCTATCCGACGATCCTGATCCCGTTCTCGACGTGGCTTCTGATGGGCTACTTCAAGACCATCCCGTACGAACTCGAGGAATGCGCCCTGATCGACGGCGCCACGCGCTGGCAGATCCTGATCAAGATCGTGCTGCCGCTCGCCGTCCCCGGGCTCATCTCGGCGGCCATCTTCTGCCTGACGCTGTGCTGGAACGAGTTCATCTACGCGCTGACCTTCATCAATTCGACCGAGAAGAAGACCGTGCCGGTGGCCATCCTGTCCGCCTTTACCGACGGCGACCAGTACCGCTGGGGATCCCTCATGGCGGGTGCGCTGGTCGGCTCGCTGCCGCTGGTGATCCTGTACGCGTTCTTCGTGGAGCACTACGTTTCCGCCATGACTGGAGCCGTAAAGGAATGAACCAGCTCGACTTGAAGGACCGCACCGCGGTGGTCACCGGGGGTCTGATCGGCATCGGGGCCGCGATCGTCAAGCGCCTCGAGGCCTCGGGGGCAAAGGTGCGCATCTGGGACGTTGGCGCAAAGACCGATCCGGTCGACGTCACCGACTTGAAGGCCATCGAGCGCGCCACAGCGAAAGCGCTGGCGGAGCTCGGGCGCATCGACATCCTCGTCAATAACGCCGGCATCGCCGGCCCCACCAAGCCCGTGGTGGAGTACCCGGTGGACGAATGGAAGCGCGTCATCGACATCGATCTGAACGGGCCGTTCCTGTGCTGCCGAGCGGTGGTGCCGCACATGGTGAAGGCGAAGTACGGTCGCATCGTCAACATCGCTTCGATCGCCGGCAAAGAGGGCAATCCGAATGCCGCCGCGTACGCCGCCGCCAAGGGCGGTGTGATCGCGTTCACCAAGGCGCTCGGCAAGGAGCTCGCTAAAACCGGCGTGCTCGTCAACTGCATCACACCCGCGGCGGCGCAAACGACAATCCTTGATCAGGTAACGCCGGAATTCGCGCAGTTCATGCTCTCCAAAATCCCGATGGGCCGCTTCGTCACGGTGGACGAGATCGCGGCCATGGCCTGCTGGCTCGCCTCCGACGATTGCTCGTTCTCTACAGGCGCGGTGTTCGACATTTCCGGCGGTCGCGCAACGTATTAAAACCGACGACGCGTTGCAGGGCAGATGAAGCCTGCACCGCAACGCAAACTCTTGGAAAGGCTACTTCAGGTAATCACCTATGGCGAAGAAACCCAGCACGCTACGCAGCATCCAGTGGTTTGGACGCGAAGACATCTATGGCTTCATCTACCGCAGCTGGACCAAGAACCGCGGCATCCCGCAGGACCAGTTCGACGGCCGGCCGGTGATCGGCATCTGCAACACCTATTCCGAGCTCACGCCGTGCAACTCGCACTTCCGCATCATCGCCGAGCACGTCAAGGCGGGCGTGCTCGAGGCGGGCGGCTTCCCGCTCGAGTTTCCGGTGATGTCGCTCGGCGAGACGCTGCTCAGGCCCACGGCGATGCTTTATCGCAACCTCGCCAGCATGGACGTCGAAGAGTCAATCCGCGCCAACCCGCTCGACGGCGTGGTGCTGCTGGTGGGCTGCGACAAGACCACGCCGTCGCTCTTGATGGGCGCTTCCAGCGTCGACCTGCCGACGATCGCGGTCTCGGGCGGGCCGATGCTCTCGGGCAAGTACCGCGGCACCGACATCGGCTCGGGCACCAACACCTGGTCGATGTCGGAGGACCTGCGCGCCGGCAAGATCACCCTCGACGAATTCCACGAGGCCGAGTCGTGCATGCACCGCTCTCACGGGCACTGCATGACCATGGGCACGGCCTCCACCATGGCGTCGATGGTCGAAGCGCTCGGCGTGGGCATGCCGGGCAACGCCGCGATTCCCGCGGTGGACGCACGCCGCAACGTGCTCGCGCGCATGGCGGGGCGGCGCATCGTCGAGCTGGTCAAGGAAAAGGTCAGTCTGTCGAAGATCCTCACCCGACAGGCGTTCGAGAACGCGATCCGCACCAATGCGGCGATCGGCGGCTCGACCAACGCGGTGATCCACCTGATCGCGATCGCCAACCGGATCGGCGTCAAGCTCAAGCTCGAGGACTGGGACAAGCTCGGCCGCGGCGTGCACACGCTGGTGAACCTCATGCCCTCGGGCAAGTACCTGATGGAGGACATGTTCTATGCAGGCGGGCTGCCGGTGGTGCTGCGCGAGCTGGGTGAAGCGGGCCTGCTGCACAAGACCGCGCTCACGGTGAACGGCAAGAGCATCTGGGACAACAACAAGGACGCGCGTTGCTGGAACCGCGACGTGATTCACACGTTGAAGAAGCCGTTCAAGAAGAACACCGGCATCGCGGTGCTGCGCGGCAATCTGTGCCCGGACGGCGCCATCATCAAGCCCTCGGCGGCCACTCCCAA
>JBFKUL010000017.1:0-21289 GCA_041635755.1 Burkholderiales bacterium
GCCGAGCCGCAGCCCCTCAAGGCTTTGCCGACGATCGTGGTGGTAATCGACGAATTGGCCGATCTCATGATGGTGGTCGGCAAAAAGGTCGAGGAGCTGATTGCGCGCCTGGCACAGAAGGCGCGTGCCGCGGGCATCCATCTGATCCTCGCCACGCAGCGCCCGTCGGTGGACGTCATTACCGGTTTGATCAAGGCCAACATCCCGACGCGGATCGCGTTTCAGGTAGCGAGCAAGGTCGATGCGCGCACCATTCTCGATCAATCGGGCGCGGAGGCGCTGCTCGGCGCCGGCGACATGCTCTATCTGCCCTCAGGGACCGGGCTGCCGCAAAGGGTGCACGGCGCCTTCGTTGCCGATCACGAAGTGCACAAGGTCGTCGACCACTTGAAGAGCCTTGCGTCGCCGGAGTATCTCGAGAACGTGCTCGAGCCGGGCGCGGGCGACGAGGGCGCGGGCCTTGCGGGCGACGGCGAGGCGGGCGGCGAAAAGGATCCGCTATATGACCAGGCCGTCGAAATCGTGCTGCGCACGCGCCGGCCCTCGATTTCGCTGGTCCAGCGGCACCTGCGCATCGGCTACAACCGCGCCGCGCGGCTGATCGAGGACATGGAGCGTGCCGGACTGGTGTCCTCGATGCAGTCAAACGGCAATCGCGAAGTCCTGGTGCCGGCGCATCCCGAGTAGATGGGGACAGTGCGCTACGCGACCGCAGGTCCGGCCGCAGGCGCGGCGGTCGCTCTTTGCCGCGCAGCGCGCGGGGCAATGCTTGCAGCCGGATTGACCGTCTGTGCGACTGCGCACGCCGATGCGGTCGCGCGCTTCAGGATCTTTGTGAACACCACGCCGTCGGCGACTGCGCAGTTCGAGCAGAAGGTCTACGACCGCAGCGGCAAGCTGGTGCAAGAGAGCCGCGGGCGCTTTGCGTTTCTTCGTCCCGGGCGCTTCACGTGGACCTACGTCGCACCCAACCCGCAGCGCATCGTCGGCGACGGCGCGCGAGTGTGGATCTACGACGAGGATCTGAACCAGGTGACGGTGCGGCGCATGGCGAAGGCGCTCGGCTCGACGCCGGCCGCGTTGCTCGCAGGCAGCGCCGAGGTCGAGCAGGCCTTCGAGCTGGCCGACGCCGGCGAGCGCGACGGACTGAGCTGGCTCGACGCGCGGCCGCTCGACAAGGAGGCCGGCTTCGAGAAGATCCGCCTCGGTCTCGGCGTCGCCGGCGTGCAGGCGATGGAGCTGGTCGACCATTTCGGGCAGACCACGCGACTGCGCTTCACGAATCTGACGCGCAACCCGAGCTTCGGGGCGGACGCGTTCCGATTCGTGCCGCCAAAAGGCGCTGACGTCCTCGGCGAACAGTAGGGCTGCACCATGGCGAGCAAAGTGCCGCCGGCACAGTTTTCCCGATGAGTGAGCGCCCCGCGGCGGATCTGTTCGGCAAGCCCGAGCCCGACGCGCCGCTTGCCGACGCGCTGCGCCCGCGCACGCTCGACGAAGTCATCGGCCAGCGCCACCTGCTCGGACCGGGCAAGCCACTGCGTATCGCCTTCGAGGCGAGAAAACTTCACTCGATGATCCTGTGGGGTCCGCCGGGAGTTGGCAAGACCACCATCGCGCGTCTCATGGCAAGGGTCTTCGATGCCGAGTTCATCGCGCTCTCGGCGGTGTTTTCGGGCGTGAAGGACATTCGCGAGGCAGTCCAGACGGCCGAGGCGGAGCTCGCGCGCCGCGGCCGCCATACGATCCTGTTCGTCGACGAAGTGCACCGCTTCAACAAGGCGCAGCAGGACGCGTTCCTGCCGTTTGTCGAGCGCGGGCTCGTGACCTTCGTCGGCGCGACCACCGAGAATCCTTCTTTCGAAGTCAACAGTGCGTTGCTTTCGCGCGCCTCGGTGTACGTGCTCGAGCCCCTGAGCGCACCGGAACTCGGCGAGCTGCTCGAGCGGGCACGATGCAACGCGCTGTCCGGGCTCGCCTTCGACGATGCGGCGCGTGAGCGCCTTGTCGGTTTCGCCGATGGCGACGCGCGGCGACTGCTGAACGCGCTCGAGATCTTGGCGACCGCCGTGGCCGCGGCGGGTGAAACGAGCGTAAGCGGCGCGTTCGTCGAGCAGACGCTGGCGGAGAATCTGCGCCGCTTCGACAAGGGCGGCGAGCAATTCTACGATCAGATTTCGGCGCTTCACAAGTCGGTTCGCGGCTCGGATCCGGACGCTTCGCTCTACTGGATGGTGCGCATGCTCGATGGCGGCGCCGACCCGCGCTACCTCGGCCGGCGGGTGGTGCGCATGGCCGTCGAGGATATCGGCCTTGCGGACCCGCGCGCGCTGCAGCTGGCTATCGATGCCTGCGAGACTTACGAGCGCCTGGGATCGCCGGAAGGTGAGCTGGCGCTCGCCGAGGCCGTGATCTATCTTGCCTGCGCGGCGAAATCGAATTCCGTCTACACCGCCTATAATGCGGCCCGCGCCTTTGTTGCCGAAGACGGTACCCGTCCGGTGCCGATGCACCTGCGAAACGCGCCGACGCGGCTAATGAAGGAGCTGGGGTACGGCGAGTCCTACCGCTATGCACAGGACGAGCCCGGGGGCTACGCGGCCGGCGAGCGCTACTTTCCGGAGGGCATGGCAGCCGAACGCTGGTATCGACCGACGGATCGCGGGCTCGAGGCGAAAATTAGGGAGAAGCTCGAGCATTTGCGCAGGCTCGACGCGCAGGCCGGGAAGAAACGCGAATGATCGACACGCAACTGCTCCGGAGCGACCTCGATGACATCGCCGCGCGCCTTGCGACGCGCGGCCACCGGTTCGAGCGGGACGCCTTTCTCTCCCTCGAGAACGAGCGAAAGGGTCTGCAGGCCCGAACGCAGGCGCTGCAGGCCGCGCGCAATGTGCAGGCGAAGAACATCGGCCAGGCGAAGGGCAAGGGTGAGGACGCCGCGCCGCTGATGGCCGAAGCGGCCCGGATCAATGCCGAGCTCGAGGCGCACGAATCGAAGCTCGCCGACGTACAGCAGCGTCTGCGGGCTTTTCTTTCGGTCATCCCGAACCTGCCGCACGCTTCCGTGCCGCAGGGCAAGAGCGCCGACGATAATGTCGAACAACGCCGCGTCGGCGCGCCGCGCAAGTTCGAGTTCGCCGTCAAAGATCATGTGGACGTTGGCGCGCAGCTCGGCTTGCTTGATTTCGACGCCGCCGCGAAGCTCGCCGGCGCGCGCTTTGCGGTCATGAAGGCCGGGCTTGCGCACATGCACCGCGCCCTCACGCAGCTCATGCTCGATGTGCACACGCGGGAGCACGGCTACACCGAGGTCTACGTGCCGTACATGGTCAATGGCGAATGCGCGGACGGCGTCTCCAGCCTGGCGAAGTTCAAGGACGACCTGTTCAAGCTCGAGGGCCGCGACCTGTACCTGATCCCGACCGCGGAGTACCCGGTGACGAACCTGGTGCGCGACGAGATTGTGCCGCTGGAGGCATTGCCGCTGAAGTTCGTGTGCCACACGCCGTGCTTTCGATCGGAGGCCGGCTCCTATGGCAAGGACACGCGCGGCATGATTCGCCAGCACCAGTTCGACAAGGTCGAGCTGGTGCAGATCGTCCACCCGGAGAAGTCCTACGCGGGCCTCGAGGAACTCACGGCCCATGCCGAGACGATCCTGAGAATTCTCGAGTTGCCGTTCCGCACGGTGGTGCTGTGCACCGGCGATATGGGTTTTTCGGCGGCCAAGACCTACGACATCGAGGTCTGGCTGCCGGCGCAGAACACGTACCGCGAGATTTCCTCGTGCTCGAACTTCGAGGCGTTCCAGGCGCGCCGGATGCAGGCACGCTTCCGCGGCGACAAGGGCAAGCCCGAGCTCGTGCACACGCTGAATGGCTCGGGTCTCGCTGTGGGCCGTACCTTGGTGGCAATCCTGGAGAACTACCAGCGCGCGGACGGCGGCGTAGACGTCCCGGCGGCGCTGATCCCTTACATGGGTGGAATCAAATCGATCGACCGCGCGCGCTGAGCGCCGGGCCGGCGCGGGTTCAGCCCTTTCATCGCATTGCAGCATCGGGACGTAGCCCGCTCGGGCGCGCGCTCGGTATGCAACATGTAAGTCACAGGTAACTTCGCGCCGCTCCAGGATGCGGATAATGGATTCGCGTCCGAGACAACCTGGAGGTGAACCATGGATGCGCTTGCATTCTTCGGATTGACGATGGTGACAATGGCTGCGGCCACCGGGGCCGCAGTCACACAGCAGCATGCGGCCCAAGTCCAGTACGTGCAGCCGGCGATCGTCCAGCCGGCTTGGGAGCCGGAGCGTACGGCTTATGTGCCAGTACACTATGTGCCAGCGAGCTACGCGCCCGCGTATATCAATCCTGCGCCGGTGCTGGGGGCCGTCGCCGGCGCGGCGATCGGTGCCCATGCCGGCGGTGGTGCGCCGGTGGTTGCCGGCGCCATGATGGGCGGGCTGATCGGCCACGCGATGTCCACGCCGGTTGCGGTTCCAGCCTACGCAGTGGCGGTTCCGGCGTACTCCGGCGAGGCGGCGGTCGTTCGCACGGGCGCGCCCGCATCGGACGCGTTCATCGAACGCTGGCAGGGATTCATGCAGCCTTCGGCGAGGCGATGAGTCGCGCAGTGGCCTGACGCCGCGTTGCGACAAGCCGCGAGCGAGGAGACTCGCTCGCGCTGCTCGCTGTGCGACGACCTCCAGAGCCGGTTTCCCGCCCTCATGTGATCACGCGGTGCGCCGCCGTGCAGGGAGCGGCGCGGCCGCGTGCCTTATAATGCGCGCTGCGCTCGATCGATCCGGTGTGCCGGTTGCCGGGAGGGTCCTGGTCGAGTGATACGGAGAGATGGCAGAGTGGTCGAATGCGGCAGACTCGAAATCTGTTGTACGGTTATCCGTACCGGGGGTTCGAATCCCTCTCTCTCCGCCAGATCGCTGAAACGGCCCTCATGGGCCGTTTCGCTTTATATCCGCAGCAGCATGCGCGGACCCGCATTCATCGCAATCCGAGACCATGAACACGCCCGAAATCCAGTTCGACCCCCAGTCCGCGCGCTTTGGCGCTTCGCGCTCCCAGAAGCGGCTCGAGGACGACCGTCTGCTCGCCGGCAAGGGTCTGTACAGCGACGACCGCAACTTCGAGAAACAGGCCTGGATGGTGCTGGTGCGGTCCCCGCATGCGCATGCGAAAGTGATTTCGGTGAACCTTGCAGAGGCGCGCAAGGCGCCGGGCGTGCTCGCGGCGTGGTCGATTCAGGATCTGCGCACCGACAAGGTGGGCCACATTCCGTTTCCGGCGCTGTTCAAGCAGGCGGACGGCTCGCCGATGGCCGCGCCGCCGCGCACGCTGCTTGCCGAGGGAACCGTGCTCTACGCGGGCCAGCCGGTGGCGGCCGTCGTCGCAGTCACGCGCGAGCAGGCGCAGGACGCCGCGGAGCAGGTTGTCATCGACTATGAAGCGCTTGCGTGCGTCACCGACGCGCGCCGCGCGGTCGAGCCGGGCGCGCCGCTGCTTTGGCCTGGGGCGGCGGGCAACGTTTCCGCCGAGTCGCGCTACGGCGACGCCAAAGCGGTGGAGGCGGCGTTGGCGAAAGCCGCGCACGTGGTCGAGCTCGAGGTGCACAATCAGCGCCTCATCGCCAATGCGCTCGAGCCGCGTTGCGCGATCGGCGTGCACCAAGACGGCCGCACCACGCTCTATACGCAGAACCAGACGCCGAGCAGCGCGCGCGACCTGCTCGGCGCAGTGTTCGGCTCGAAGCCCGAGGCGTTCCGCCTGATCGTCGGCGACATCGGGGGCGGCTTCGGCATGAAGACCGGATTGACGCCTGAGGACGCGTTGGTGTGCTACGCCGCCCGCAAGCTTGATCGCCCTGTCAAGTGGCGCGGCGATCGCGGCGAAGAGTTCCTCGCCGCGCACATGGGGCGCGACCAGCATTCACGCGCGCGGCTCGCGCTCGACAAGGAGGGCCACATCCTCGCCTTGCGCGTCGAGACCCTCGGCAACATGGGTGCGGTGCCGGTGGGCTCATCGGCAATCATCCCGCTCGTTCTCGGCCCCAAGGTGCAGACCACCGTGTACAAGGTGCCGGTGGTCGACTATCACGTGCGCGCGGTACTCACCAACACCATGGCGACGGGCGCCTATCGCGGAGCCGGCCGGCCCGAGGCAAACTTCCTGATGGAGCGCCTGATGGACCGGGCCGCGCGCGAGCTCAAGATCGATCCGGCCGAGATCCGGCGGCGCAACTTTCTCGGACCTGAGGATTTTCCGTACCGTACGCACTTGGGCGAGATCTATGACAGCGGCGATTTTGCACGCGTGCTGGCCGGTGCGCTCGAGGCGGCGGATTGGAACGGTTTCCCGGCGCGCCGCGAGCAATCGAAGCGCCGCGGAAAGCTGCGCGGCCGCGGGCTGGCAGCCTATCTCGAATGGACCGGCGCATTGCCGACCGAGACGGTCGACATCGAGATCGATGCCGAGGGCAACGTGACGGTGTTCTCCGGCACACAGGCCATGGGCCAGGGACTCGAGACGACGTATACGCAGCTCGTCACCGAGGTGCTCCAGATCGCGCCCAAGGGCGTGCGTATTGTTCAAGGCGACACCGACCGGGCCAACGGCGTCGGAAGCGTCGGCTCGCGCTCCGCATTTGTCGGCGGCTCGGCGGTCGTGGCGGCCGGGCGCAAGGTCATCGTGCGCGCCAGAGAGCTTGCCGCCGAGGCGCTCGAGGCGGCGGCGGGCGATATCGAGTACCGTGATGGGCGCGTGAGCGTCGCCGGCACGGACCTCTCGCTTGGGTTGGCCGAGCTCGCCGCACGTCAGAAAACGCGTGTCATCCGCGTTTCCGCGACCCAGACGCCTTCGACGCCTTCGTGGCCCAATGGCGCGCAGGTGTGCGAGGTCGAGATCGACCCGGAGACCGGCGGGGTGGACGTGGCGCGCATGACCAGCAATGACGATATCGGTCGCATCATCAATCACATGATCGTCGAGGGGCAGATTCACGGCGGCATGGCGCAGGGCATCGGCCAAGCGCTCTATGAGCACGCGGTCTACGAGGCCGAGAGCGGTCAACTGCTCACCGGCTCGCTGATGGACTACTGCGTGCCGCGCGCCGACCAGTTTCCGCCGCTCGAGACGCGCTTCGACGAGGGCACTCCCTGCACCACGAATCTGCTCGGGGTAAAAGGGTGCGGCGAGATCGGCACCCTCGGCGCAGTGCCTGCGGTGGTGAGCGCGGTGCTCGACGCGCTCGCCGAGCGGGGTGTCGCGGACCTGGAGATGCCGCTCACGCCGGAGAAGGTCTGGCGCGCCCTGCAGCGCGCGCGCTGAGCCGGGCGACCGCCGTGGAGTAGAGTGGCCCAATCGCGAGCTCAACACGCATGGCGTCGGTGCCCGAAGCGAGAATGCATCCACGCGAGGCCGAATACCGCGCCATCGCGACGGCGTTTCTCGCCTCGGTGGGCTTGCACCTGTTGCTGCTGCTGGCGTGGCCCACGCTGCGCGACCCGGCGAAGCGCGCTGAATTCTCTCCCGGTCCGATCATCGCGCGGCTGATGGCGCCAGCGCCGACGGTGCCGGTCCACGCGCCCGCCGCGCCGCGGACGGCGCCGGCAGGCGGGCCGAGCGCGTCAAAGCCCGAGGCCACGGTGCCGCCAAAGCCCGAGCCATCGCGAAGCGCGATCGCCGAGCCTGCGCGCAAGGCGCAGCCAAAGCGCGAAACGACGGCGAAAGCGGAAATCCTGGCGAGCGAAAAGCTTGAGGCGCCGGTCGCGCCGAAGCCCGAGCGCCCCCAGCCCCGCACCGAGTCCGACAACGCAGCCGTGTCACCGCCGCCGTTGTCGCCGCCCGTGACGGGGCAAGCACCGCCGCCCCATGCCGGGCCCGCGCAGTCTGAAAGCACGTCGCGTGCAGCACTCGCACCTTCCGTGCGTGACGCCATGCGACCGCCGTCCCAAGCCGTCACGCCCCCGCAAGCCCCGGATGCGAGCACGCTGGCGCAATACCGGCTCGCGGTGATCGATGCGGCCAGGCGCCACAAGCGCTATCCGCGTGTGGCGCTCGACAACAATTGGGAAGGCCGGGTCGACGTACGCATGGTGATCAGCGCAAGCGGTGCGATCGCCTCGCTCGAAGTGCGCGCCAGTGCAGGCCATGAAGTGCTCGACCGGGAAGCGCTCGACATGATTCGCCAAGCCAAGCCGCAGACGCCTATTCCCGGCGCGCTGCGCGGGCGCGAATTCGACATCGAGATTCCGGTGATTTTCAGCCTGCGCGAGCCGGGCGCCTGAGCGGCGCTCGCGCGCGCTCAGGCTTCGGCAGGCGCAGGACGAGAATCCTGGGGGGCGAAGGCGACCACGTGGTCGACGTCCAGGCGGATGCCGATCTTTTCACCGAGTGCGTGGTTGTGATGGCTCGGCACCAGCGCAAGTACTTTGCGTCCGCTGCCCAGGCGCAGCGTGTAGAGAATCTCGGCGCCGCGAAACGCCTTGTGCACCACTTCGGCCTGCGTCGGCGCGGCATCGTCATGCACGATGTCGTCCGGACGCAGCAGTACGTCGGCGCGACAGCCGCGTCCACAGCGCTCGCAGCCCTGCAGGCAGGTGCCGGGAATCGCTCCCTCGAGTACGCCGAGCTCGATCTCCACGCGCCGGGGATCGAGCACCTTGGCCGGAAGAAACACGCCCTGGCCAACGAAGTCCGCGATGAAGCGGTTCGCGGGGCGATGGTAGAGGTTGTACGCGCTGTCCCACTGCTGGATCACGCCCTCGTGCAGCACGCCGACTTCGTCAGCGATGGCAAAGGCCTCGAACTGGTCATGCGTGACCAGGAGGGCGGTGGCCCCCGAGGCCTTGATGATCTCGCGCAGCTCAAGCGAGAGCCGCTCGCGCAGCTCGACATCCAGGTTCGAAAACGGCTCGTCGAGCAGCAGCAGCTCGGGACGCGGCGCGAGCGCCCGCGCTAGCGCGACGCGCTGCTGCTGCCCACCCGAGAGCTCGTGCGGAAACTTTTCGAGCGAACCCTCGAGGCCTACCACGTCCGCCAGCTCGCGCAGGCGGCCGGCCCGATCCGCGCGCGCCGCGCCGTGCAGGCCGAAGGCGATATTGTCGGCCACGCTCAAATGCGGAAACAACGCGTAGTCCTGGAATACCATGCCGATGCGCCGCTTCTCGGGCGGCAGCATGAACTCCGGCGAGGAAACAACTTGCCCGGAGAGACGAATGCTGCCGGTGTGGACCGGTTCGAAGCCGGCGATGCAGCGAAGCACCGTCGTCTTGCCGCAGCCGCTCGGACCGAGCAGGCAACCGATCGACCCGCGTCGCAGCGCGAAAGACACCCCGCGCACGACTTCCTGCTCACCATAGGCTTGATGCAGTCCGTCGACCTCGAGCAACGTAGCCTTCTGATTCATGACGAGATTATACGGAGTGTGCGGCTCTTGATGGAAACAATAATCATTCTTGTTAAAATAATTCCTTTTTATCCTTCAGGCGCTTAGCGACGCAATGAGCCAAGCGATGGCAATACGCTCGACCCGGGCATCGTTTCGGCGCCTCGGGCTGCTTGGCTGGGTATCGCTCGCCGCGGCGGCGCTGATGATGCTGCCGATTCTCGCGGTGGTGGCGAGCGTCTTCCAAGGGGGCGGTGAAACCTGGGGTCAGCTGCTCGGCACGACATTGCCGCGCTATGTGGGCAACACGCTGCTGCTGCTGATCGGCGTCAGCGTGGGCGTCGTCTCGATGGGCGTGCTTTCGGCGTGGCTCGTCACCACGTATCGTTTCCCGGCGCGGCGGCTGCTCGACTGGGCGCTCATCCTGCCGTTGGCGATGCCGGCCTATGTGATGGCGTATGCGTACACGGACTGGCTGCAGTTCACCGGTCCGGTGCAAAGCGCGTTGCGCGCGGCTACCGGTTGGCAGGCGCGCGAATACTGGTTTCCCGAGATCCGCTCGATCTGGGGCGCCGTGGCTATCCTCTCCTTCGCGCTCTACCCGTATGTCTACCTTATCGCGCGCACCGCGTTCCTCGGCCTTTCGCGCAGCGCAATCGAGGCCGGGCGGCTTGCCGGCCACTCCATTTGGGGCAGTTTCTTCCGCGTCGCGGTGCCGCTCGCGCGTCCGGCGATCGTTGCCGGCACGGCGCTCGCGCTGATGGAGACTCTCGCTGATTTCGGCACGGTCTCGTATTTCGCGCTCGAGGTGTTCACCACCGGCATTTTCAAGGCATGGTTATCGATGGGCGATCCGATTGCGGCCGGTCAGCTTGCGACCTGCCTGCTCGGTTTCGTCGCGCTGGTGCTGGGCCTGGAGCGCGCGAGTCGCGGTCACGCCGCCTACTATGACGCCGCGCCGCGCCACCCGGCCCCGCCGCCTACCCTGCATGGCCCGCGCGCCGCGCTCGCCTTTGTCGCTTGCGCCGCACCGGTGGTCTTCGGTTTCCTGCTGCCTGCATCGATCCTGGCGCACCTCGCGCTTGGCGATCCGCAAGCGAGCTGGGGGCCGCGGGTGTTGGGCCTGGTCGGCAACAGCTTCACCATCGCGGGCGTAACGGCGCTCGGTGCGGTGGTCCTCGCGACCACCATGGCGTATGGCGCGCGTCTTTCGCGCAGCGCCTGGGTGGCCGGGGCCAACCGCGTCGCCGGGCTCGGCTACGCGGTTCCGGGCGCGGTCATTGCGATCGGCGTGCTGGTCCCGCTCGGGCGCTTTGACAACCTGCTCGCCGGCTGGCTCGAGCAGGCGCTCGGCATCGAAGTCGGGCTGCTGCTCACCGGCACCATCGTGGCGCTGGTGTATGCCTATTTGGTTCGTTTTCTCGCCGTGGCGCTGCAGACGATGGAAGCGGGGCTCTCGAAGATCACGCCAAGCATGGAGGATGCGGCGCGTTCGCTCGGCTCCACGCCAGGCGGCACGTTGTGGCGGGTGCACGCGCCGCTGCTCGCCTCGAGCCTCGCGACCGCGGCATTGCTCGTGTTCGTCGACGTCATGAAAGAGCTTCCGGCCACCTTCGCGCTGCGGCCGTTCAACTTCGACACGCTCGCGGTGGAGGCTTACCACCTCGCCAAGGATGAACGTCTGGCGGAGGCGGCGATTCCTTCGCTGCTGATCGTTGCCGTGGGGGTGCTGCCGCTCATTCTCGCCTCGCGGCGCATCATGCGTGCGGGCGAGCGCTGAGCGCGTACGCGCTACTTCCAGCCGACCCGATCGAAGATGCGCTGCGCGGCCGCCTGGTTGCGACCGAGTGCTGACACGTTCAGCGGGTCGTAGCGGAACGGGCCGAGATCAGCGAGCACCGGATTGCTGGCGCGCACCGACGCAACCACCGGCCATTCATTGTTGCCGTCCGCGAAGTAGCGCTGCGCGTCGTCGCTCGCGAGATATTCGAGAAAGCGGATGGCGGCGTCACGATGCGGTGCGTTCTTCACCACGCCGGCGCCGGAGATGTTGACATGCGTGCCGGGGCCCGGCTGGTCCGGGAATACCAGGCCGACCTTGTCGGCGATGGCACGGTCATCGGGCTTCTCCGAGCGCGCGAGGCGCGCGTAATAGTAGTGGTTCGCCAGCGCAACGTCGCACTCTCCCGCCGCCACCCCTTTGATCTGGTCCGTGTCGCCACCCCTCGGGTCCCTCGCCAAGTTCTCCCTTACCGCGCGCGCCCAGGCCTCGGCTTTGGCCTCGCCAAGGTGCTCGATCATCGCGCCCATCAGCGACAGGTTGTAGATGTGGGTCGCGGAGCGGACGCAGATCCGGTGCTTCCACTTCGGCTCCGCGAGCGCCGCGTAGGATCCGAGGTCCTCCCGCTTGACCTTGCTTTTGTTGTAAGCGATCACTCGCGCACGCATCGAAAAACCGAACCAATAACCCTCGGTTTCGCGAAAGCTTTGCGGAATTCGCTCTGCGAGCGCGGCCGAGCGCACCGCCTGTAGCAGGCCGATCTGCTGCGCCCGCCACAAGCGTCCGGCGTCGGTCGTGATCAGCACGTCGGCCGGGCTACGAGCGCCTTCGTTGCGCAAGCGCTCGATCAGCGCGTCCTCGCCGGCTTCAATGCGGTTGACCTTGATTCCAGTGAGCTTTGTGAATCCGCTGTAGAGCGCCTCGTCGCTCTGATAGTGGCGCGACGAGTAGATGTTGAGCTCCTGCGCGACGGCTCCTGAGGAAAGGCCAAGAGCAAGCCCCGCACAGACAATATTTCTAATAAGAACAGACATTTGGCAACCTTTGAGCAATGTTTCGCCAGATAGTAGGTGTTCTCATCTAACCTGTCAATGATAATTATTCTCGTTTAGATCCAGATCAAGGATTGCGCCGGCGCATACGAGAAAGACGGGCAATGCTTTCGGGTGAAGCACCTCGGGGCGAGTGCGCTGCGTAAGGGCCGTCATCCGACAATCGTGGGGCGCGTGCCGCGCGCACGACCCGCTAAAGCTAGTAGCGGCGCGCGTCGATCGCGAAGCGCCGCGCGCCGTCAAAGCGCCGCACCCAGTAGCCACTTCCCATGCGCTCGACGCGTACCGTAGCGCCGGGCTTGGGTGCGTGAACGAAACGGCCATCGCCAAGATAGATCCCGACGTGTGAGAACGGCCGATCGAGCGTGTTGTAGAAGACGAGATCGCCCGCCTGCAGTTCCGCTAGACTGACCGTCGATCCGGCTTCGGCTTGCGCCGCTGCGTTGTGCGGCAGCTCGATGCCCCAGGCCTGTCGGTACACATGCGCCACCAGGCCGCTGCAATCAAAGCCTGTGGCATAGGAGCGTCCGCCATATTGGTAGTCGACACCGAGCGCCGAGAGCGCCTGAATCAGTCCCTCGGCGCGCTCTAATGTCATCGGCGCGGCACGCTCTCCGATCGACGGGCCGCGCTCGATGGTGCCGCGCGGCGGGACGCTCGAGCAGGCCTGAATCCCGATAATAATTACTATGTTATACAAATAGTTGCGGTACGCCATTGAAGTAATCTAGTTGATGCTACGGGAGAAGTAAAGGGCGCTGCGTCAGCGCCCCGCGCGCGCCGCGCGTTGCAACACGACATTCCAGGAAAATGACCAAGGACATGTTGCTCAGAGTCGCTATTGCAGTGCTGGCGTTTTGCGTAGGCACCACGACGCTGGCGCAGGGAACGCTGGAGATCATCCCATTGCAACATCGCACCGCGGAGCAGGTGCTGCCGGCACTGCGCCCGCTGCTCGAGCCGGGGGGCGTGCTCACAGGGCAATCGAACCAGCTCATTGTTCGCACCAGTGCGCGCAACCTGGCGGAGATCCGTACCGCCCTCGACGCAATCGACACACCACTCAGGCGCCTGCTGATCCTGGTGCGGTTCGACGACGCAACCCAGGCCAGCCGAAGGAATCTCGAGGCCCGCGGGACGCTGCGCTCCGGCGATATCACGATCAGCAACCGCCCGCTGCCCGCCGCGCGCAGCGAGGTCGACCTGCGCGTGCTCGACTCGCACTCTGACAGCAACGAGCGCGTCGACCAGCGCATCCAGGTGCTCGAGGGGAGCGGCGCACGGATCTCGACCGGTCAGGCGCGGCCGCTACGCCAGCGCCAGGTGGTGCGCACGCCCGGCGGGTCGGTCATCAGCGAAACGGTCGTCATGCAGGACCTCGCCACCGGGTTTACCGTGGTGCCGCGCGTCGCCGGAGGCAACGTGCTTCTCGAGATCGAGCCGCAGCGCGAGACTCCGGGCGCGCTTGCGGGTAGCGTCCAGGGGCAGCGCGCCGCGACCACGGTGCGCGCACCCCTCGGACAATGGTTCGAGATCGGAAGCACGAGCGGTGCGAGCGAGCGAGACGACCAAGGCCTGCTGTCGAGCGACAATCGGCGCTTAGCCGAAAGCCGCCGCATCTGGGTCAAGGTCGAGGAGCTGGGCCCCTGAGCGCGTCCTCGTCGCGCGCCGCGAAAGCGCTTGAGCGCGCCTTTGCCGAGGATGGCCCGCTGGCGCAGCGCACAGCGGGCTTCCGTCGGCGCCCGCAGCAACTCGAGATGGCGCGCGCCATTCTGGAGGCGATCGAAGGTACGAGCGTGCTGGTCGCCGAGGCCGGCACCGGCACCGGCAAGACCTTTGCCTACCTCGTGCCGGCGTTGCTCGCCGGAGGCAAGGTCATCATCTCCACGGGGACCAAGACGCTGCAGGATCAGCTCTTCGATCGCGATCTTCCCGCGGTCCGCGAGGCGCTCGCCTCGAGTGCAAGCACTGCACTGCTCAAGGGGCGCGCAAACTATGTCTGCGTCTATCGCCTTGAGCGCGCCGTGTCTGAAGCGCGCCTTGTCTCCCGGGAGGAGGCGAGTCAGTTGCGGCGCATCGAGCGCTTCGCCGGGGTGACGGCGACGGGCGACCGCGCCGAGCTTGCCGAAGTACCGGACGATGCGCCGGTGTGGGTGCACGCGACCTCGACCCGCGACAACTGTCTCGGCCAGGAATGCCCACGCTACAAGGATTGCTTCGTGATGAAAGCGCGCCGCAGTGCGCTCGCGGCCGATGTCGTAGTGGTGAACCATCACCTATTCTTTGCCGACGTGGTGCTGCGCGACGAAGGCGTTGCGGAACTGCTGCCCGCATGCAACACGCTGGTGTTCGACGAGGCGCACCAGCTGCCCGAGACGGCACGGCTTTTCTTCGGCGAGCGCGTCTCGTCTGGCCAGCTGGTGGAGCTTGCACGGGATACACGCCTGGAGCTAAGCGCTGCAGGCGGCGCCTCGCCCGAGCTCGACCGGCTCGCGACGCGCCTGGATAAGGCGGCGCGCGACCTGCGGCTCGCGCTCGAGGAGGAGGGAAGGCGTCTTTCCTGGACGCAGGCGCTGCGGCACGCGGCGTTTCCCGCCGCGCTGGAAGCGCTGGAAGGCGCACTCGGCGCGCTGCTCGAGCCGCTTGCAGCGCAAAGCGAGCGCACGGAGGGCGTCGCCTCGTGCGCACGCCGCGCCGCCGAGGCGCACGGGTGTCTGGTCCGCTTGCGCGAATCGGAGGATTCACGCGAGGTGCGCTGGGTAGAGGTGTTTGGCCACACGATTCAGCTGCACCTGACGCCGCTGTCCTCGGCGGAGCTGTTCCGTCGCCAGATGCAGGACCACCCTCGGGCCTGGGTCTTCACCTCGGCGACGCTTGCCATCGGCGACGATTTTTCGCACTTCAAGCGCGAACTGGGTCTCGAGGACGGCGCCGCGCGCGCCTGGGCCAGCTCCTTCGATTTCGCGCGACAAGCGCTGCTTTATGTGCCGAGAGACATGCCCGAGGATCCGAACGACCCGGCGTTCACCGCCGCCGTAATCGAGTCGGCCTATCCGGCGCTTCGCGCAAGCCGCGGCCGCGCGTTCCTGCTGTTTACCACGCTGCGCGCGCTGCGCAGCGCGCACGAGCTGCTCGCCGCACGCTTCGAGCGCGACGCGGTTCGATATCCGCTACTCGTTCAAGGTACGGGTTCGAGAAGCGAGTTGCTATCGCGCTTCCGCGCGCTGGGCAACGCCGTGCTGCTCGGCAGCCAGTCGTTCTGGGAGGGTGTCGATGTGCGCGGCGAAGCGCTCTCCATGGTGGTGATCGACAAGCTGCCGTTCGCGCCGCCGGACGATCCGGTGCTTTCGGCGCGCATCGAGGCGCTGCGCGCGCAGGGCGGCAATCCGTTCACCGCGCTGCAGCTGCCGCAGGCCGTTCTGCAGCTCAAGCAGGGGGCCGGTCGACTGATCCGCGACGAAGCCGACCGCGGGGTGCTGATGCTTTGCGACCCGAGGCTGTTTACGCGTTCCTACGGTCGAATGATCCGTCGCAGCCTGCCGCCGATGCGCCTGACGCGTGAGTCGAGCGAGGTGCGCACATTCTTCGAGACGGAACCGTCGGCTACAATCGGGCGCGCGCCCATTCCACAAGGACAACCATGAGAGTCGTGATCACCGGAGGCGGGGGATTTCTTGGCTTGCGCCTCGCAAGAGCGTTGCTTGCACGCGGCAAGCTTGCCGGGCCGAATGGAGCGCCGCAGCAGATCGAGAAAGTCGTGCTGCTCGATGCCGCATTCCCGCCCGATGTGCCGAAGGACGCGCGCCTCGACATGATCACCGGTGACATCTCGGACGCGAAGACCATCACCAACGTGGTGACACCCGAAACGAACTCGGTGTTTCACCTTGCCGCGGTGGTGAGCGGCGCCGCGGAAGCCGACTTCGATCTTGGTATGCGGGTCAATCTCGAAGGCACCCAGCTGCTGCTCGCGCGTTGCCGGCAGGGTGCGCGAGCGCCGCGGGTCGTGTTCGCCAGCTCGGTGGCGGCCTTTGGCGGCGAACTTCCGGAGGTGCTCGACGATTCGACCACCCCGACGCCGCAGACTTCCTATGGCACGCAGAAGGTGATCGGCGAGTACCTGATCTCCGACTACTCGCGCAAAGGGTTCATCGACGGGCGTTCGCTGCGCTTACCCACGATCGTCGTGCGTTCCGGAAAACCGAACGCCGCCGCCTCGTCCTTCGCGAGCGGCATCGTGCGCGAGCCGCTGAACGGCGCCGTCTCGGAGTGCCCGGTCGCTGCCGAGACGGGCATCTGGCTGCTTTCGCCCAAGCGCGTGGTCGAGGCCTTCATCCACGCACATGAGCTCGGCGCCGGCAAGTGGGGCCCGCAGCGGGCGCTGAATCTTCCCGGGATCACGGCGACCGTAGCCGAGGTGACGCAGGCGCTCAAGCGGATCGCCGGCGAGGCGGTAGCCAAGCGCATTGTGTTCAAGCCGGATGCGCGCATCCAGGCGATCGTGCGTACGTGGCCCGTGCGATTCAAGACACCCCGCGCGCTCGCCATGGGCTTTCGCGCGGATGACAGCATCGAGACCGTGATCCGAGACTACATCAAGGACGAAGGCATCAAGCTCGCCTGACCGTCCGCCCTAAAGGCGGCTCGCACAACACCGCGGCCCCGCGGTGCAACTTGAAGGAGAGGGTCTGGGACGATCCTTTGGTTCTCCCAGGAGCCGACCTTGCCGGATTGGTAGCGCGCGCAACACGCTACCAATCCGGGTCCCAGATCTTCCACCAGGGTACCGTCTGCTTCAGGCCGCCCGGGCGCAGGTACTTGCTGTCGGGAAAATTCTTTCGCATCACGCGGTCCGCGGCGTCGCGCAGCTCGCTCAGGCCAAGCTGGTCATAGGCCCGCACCATGATGTAAATCGCCTCCTCCAGCGCCGGCGCTTGCGGATAGTTCTGCACCGCGTACTGTGCGCGGTTTGCCGCTGCGAGGTAGGCGCTGCGCTTCATGTAGTAGCGCGCGACATGCACTTCGTGCGAGGCAAGCGCGTTGACCAGATAGCGCATGCGCGCCGCTGAATCTTCCGCATACTTCGATTCCGGATAGCGCGTCACCAGCACCTTGAAGGTCTCGAAGGCCTCGTTGGTCGCCTTCGGGTCGCGCTCGGTCATGTCCTGGTCGCCAAAGTTCTGAAACAGCCCCTGCTTCTCGTTGAAGTTCACCAGGCCCTTCAGGTAATACGCGTAGTCGACGTTGGGATGGTTGGGGTACAGCTTGATGAAGCGGTCGGCGGAGGCGATCGCCGAAGCACGCTCATTGTCCTTGAAATATGCGTACGCGATCTCGATCTGCGCCTGCTGCGCGTAGCGCCCGTAGGGGTAGCGCGCCTCGAGCTTCTCGAGATACTTGATGGCCTGGGTCCAGTTCTGCTGGCCCATCTCGTCCTTCGCCTCGGCGTAGAGCTTCTGCGCCGACCAGCCTGTGGTCGGATCGTCGTCGGTGCGCAACAGGCCGCAAGCGCCCAGCAGCAGCGCGGCGACGATGACTACGGGAGCAAGTACACTTCTGCGCATGGCGAGAAAGTCAGCGAGGCAGGGGCGGGATTATAGCGCCGAGGATCACGCCGACTGGGATTCCGCGTTCGTCGCCCCGATGAGCGCAATGGTACCCGTCCGGCTTTCCGGCCGCAGATTGGACCAGGCGCTTGCGCTCATGTTCCCGCAGTACTCGCGCAATCGCCTTCAGGCGTGGCTGAAGAGCGGCCACATCCGCGTCGAAGGGGCCGCCATGCAGGCAAAGTCCGTCGTGAGCGGAGGCGAGCGCGTCGATCTCGCGCCGCCCGCGCCGCCGGCCGCGGCGCCGCGCGCGCAACGCATGCCTCTGGCGATCGTCTTCGAGGACGATGACCTGATCGTCATCGATAAGCCCGCGGGCCTGGTAGTGCATCCGGGCGCCGGGGTGCCCGACCGGACGCTGCTCAACGCGTTGCTCGCGCACGCGCCGATGCTCACGGGCGTGCCGCGCGCGGGCATCGTGCATCGTCTCGACAAGGACACCAGCGGCCTGCTGGTAGTGGCAAAGAACGTCAGCGCTCAGGCGCATCTCGCCGAGCAGCTTTCGACGCGCACCATGCGGCGCGTCTACCTCGCGGTGGTGCACGGCGACCCGCCGGCGAGCGGCAGGGTCGATGCACCGATTGGGCGCGACGCACGTGTGCGTACGCGCATGGCGGTTTCACGCCGCGGGCGCGAAGCGCGCACCAGCTTTCGCGTGCTCGAGCGCTACGGGCACGCCGCCTTGATCGAGTGCCGGCTCGATACCGGCCGTACGCACCAGATCCGGGTGCATCTGCAGCATATTCGTCACCCGCTTGCAGGCGACACCGTATATCGCCGCGGCACCCGGCACGGCGTGTCGTTCCCGCGCCAGGCGCTGCACGCCGCCGAGCTCACGCTCACGCATCCGCGAAGCGGCAAGATCATGTCCTGGCGCGTGGAACCGCCCGCGGACATGCGCGGGCTGATCGAAAAGCTGCGCAGCGAAGCCTAAGGTCGTTTCGCGATGGCACTCAAGCCGATTGCTCCCGACTGGCAGGTGCCGGCGAACGTGCGGGCGATGGTGACTACGCGAGCAGGCGGCGTGAGCCGCGGCGCGTTCGCCAGTCTGAACCTCGGTTTTCGCGCCGGTGACGATCGCGCGGCAGTCGAGGAGAATCGCCGCCGGCTATCGGCGCTCCTGCCCGAGGCCCCGCGCTGGCTGCGCCAGGTCCACGGTACCATCGTGGCGGACGCCGACGCGCTTGCGCGTTCGGCCGCGCCACCCGAAGCGGACGCGGCGGTGGCGCGCAGGGCGGGCACGGTGTGCGCGGTGCTTGTCGCCGACTGCATGCCGGTTCTTCTCGCCGCCGACGACGGATGCGTGGTCGGCGCCGCGCACGCGGGCTGGCGTGGCTTGAACGCCGGTGTGATCGAAGCGACGGTCGCGGCGATGCGTGTGCCGGCAAGCCGCCTGCAGGCCTGGCTCGGGCCGGCGATCGGGCCGCGCGCATACGAAGTCGGCGACGAGGTGCGCGAGGCGTTTCTTGCCCGCGACGAGCAGGCGACGCGGGCATTCTCGCCGTCCCGCGCGGGGCACTGGCTACTCGACCTGTACGCCGTGGCCCGTCAGCGGCTACGCACCTGTGGAGTGCAACGCGTGTCGGGCGGCGATTGGTGTACACATTCCGAGCCGCAACGCTTTTTCTCCTACCGGCGCGATCGGGTAACCGGACGCATGGCGGCGCTAATCTGGCTCGCCAGAACGTGAAGGTAAGCCGCGCGCGGCGCGTATAATCGGCTCCCCTTCCTTGGCGCGGCGCAAGCGCAATGACGCTCGGTTGGATCGTGGCGGTAAGCGTCGCGGGCGGCGCGCTGTCCGCGGGCTTGGCCGCGTTCGCGCTCTTGCTGCGCGCGTCGTGGGTGCCGACGCTGGTTTCGTTCGCGATCGGCGCGCTGCTTGGCGCCGCATTTCTCGAGGTGATCCCGCAGGCGTTCGAGCAAGGCGATCCGCATCGCGCGGCGCTCGCCATACTCGGCGGCATCTTTGGTTTCTTCGTACTGGAGAAGCTGCTGCTTTGGCGCCATTGCCACACGGAGCACTGCGAAGTGCACGACCCGCATCAACGGCCGCACGATCACGGGCGCAGCGGCACGCTGATCGTGGTGGGCGACACCGTGCACAACTTCGTCGATGGCATTCTCATCGCGGCCGCGTTCGTGCAGAGCACCGAACTCGGCATCATTACCGCGATCGCCATCGTGGCGCACGAGATCCCGCAGGAAATCGGCGATTTTCTGATCCTGCTGCACTCGGGTTACTCGCGCGCTCGCGCTTTGGCCGTGAACCTGCTCTCGTCCCTGGCGACCCTGGTGGGCGGCGTGGGCGGCTACTTCGCGCTGAAGATGCTCGAGGGGTGGCACCCGACGCTTCTGGGCATCGTTGCCGCGAGCATGATTTACGTCGCCGTCGCCGATCTGATTCCGGGACTGCACCGGCGGCCCGAGCTACGCGACACGGCCTTGCAGGCGCTAATGATCGCGCTCGGCATCGGCACCATCGCGCTCGTCCGCGCTCTGCTCGGTAGCCACTGAACGGCGGCGGCGGGTCACCAGCAGCAGCAACCCCACCGGCAGCACGCCGAGCAGCAAGAAGGTTGCCAGCCCGACCGGCCAGGCAGGCTGTGCCAACGCGAACAGCGTGATCACAAAAAGCCAAGCAATGACAATGATATGCATCGTGCGCGGCGGGCTCCGGGGTTGGTGATTGACTGACTCCTTTGTGCGGCGCAAAATTAAGCGTTTTTCCGTAACGAACCCCCCTTTGGTAGCACGTATGTTCCGAGCCGCAAAGCGGTTTTCCTGTTTTCGCGCTGCCGGGCGTTGCTGAGGCGGGCATATCGAGGTATGGCTTCGCAACCAGGACCGACGGACGCTTTTGTTGCGGCGATTGCCGACGCGGGCAACGAGATGGCGCAAGGCTGGCTGCGGCTGGTGACGAGTGCGCCGCAGGCCGGTGCGCCGGCACCCTGGCTCACCGAGCACTTTCCGGATTCCCCGCGACTGGCCAAGCTGCAGACCGAGTACCTGCAGAACCAGGCGCGGCTCTGGGTGTCGCTGATGCAGGGCGACGGCGCTGCCACGGTCGCCGCGCCTGAGCCCGGCGATCGGCGCTTTGCCGCGAAGGCTTGGCGTGAGAATTCCTATTACGACTACCTGCGGCAATCCTATCTGCTGCTCTCCGCATATCTGAAGGAGCTTGCCGAGGGCGCCGAGCTGCGTGGACAGGCCAAGGAGCGACTGCGTTTTTCCGTGCAGCAATGGCTTGACGCGATGTCGCCGGCGAACTTCGCCGCCACCAACCCGGAGGCGCTGCGCGAGGCGATCGACAGCAACGGCGAGAGCCTGACCAAGGGGCTTGCAAATCTGATCGCGGATATGCGCAAGGGCCGCATCAGCCAGACTGACGAATCAGCGTTCGAAGTCGGTCGCAATCTGGCCACCACGCCTGGCGAAGTGATCTACCAGAA